>NZ_NWTA01000084.1:0-726 GCF_002531955.1 Rhizobium sp. M10
GGCGCCGAGCAGATCGCCGCGCTTCCAGGAAAGCAGCGGCCCGAACGGCACGATGACGAGCAGCGGCGCCATCAGCAGGCTGAAGGTCAGGTTGAAGAAGGGCGGCCCGACGGAGATCTTGTCGCCGGTCAGCGTCTCCAAGAGCAGCGGATAAAGCGTGCCGGTCAGGACCGTGCCGCAGGCGACCGTCAGGATCAGATTGTTGAGAACCAGCGCCGCCTCGCGCGAGATCGGCGCAAACAGCCCGCCGGCCGCAAGCTTCGGCGCCCGCAGGGCAAACAGCGACAGCGCTCCGCCGATGAAGAACAACAGGATGCAAAGGATGAAGACGCCGCGGGAGGGATCGCTGGCAAAGGCATGCACCGAGGTCAGCACCCCGGAGCGCACCAGGAAGGTGCCCATCAGCGACAGCGAGAAGGTCAGGATGGCGAGCAGCACCGTCCAGATCTTCAGCGCCTCGCGCTTTTCCATGACCAGCGCCGAATGCAGCAGCGCGGTGCCGGCCAGCCACGGCATGAACGAGGCGTTTTCCACCGGATCCCAGAACCACCAGCCGCCCCAGCCGAGCTCGTAATAGGCCCAGTAGGAGCCCATGGCGATGCCTAATGTCAGACAGGTCCAGGCGGCCAGCGTCCAGGGCCGCACCCAGCGCGCCCAGGCGGCATCGATCCTGCCTTCCAGGAGAGCGGCAACGGCAAAGGAGAAGCAGACGGAAAAGCCGACATA
>NZ_NWTA01000085.1:0-631 GCF_002531955.1 Rhizobium sp. M10
CTTTTGCTGGCGCTGTGGCTCTATGCCAGCAGCGACGGCGTCGGCAGCGCGCGGGCGCTGGAACGGCTGTGCGGGAGCCACGACGTCTATCGCTGGCTGTGCGGCGGCGTCTCGGTGAACTATCACACGTTGGCGGATTTTCGGGTTGGTTGCGCCGATCTGCTCGACCGACTGCTTTGCGAGCATCTGGCGGCGCTTGCCGATGCCGGCCTCGTCACTCTCGACAGTCTGGCGCAGGATGGCGTGCGGGTACGGGCGAGCGCGGGGGCCGCCTCGTTCGGCCGCAAGGCGACGCTTGATCGGCATCTTTCGATTGCCGAGGCCGTTGTGGATCAGCTCAAGCACGAGGTCGATGCGCGTTCGGATGCCAGCAATCGGCGTATCAAGGCGGCCAGGGAACGAGCGGCGCGCGAGCGCGGCGAGCGGGTCAGAGCAGCCCGGGCCGCGCTTGAAGAGATCGAGCGCCGGCGTCAGGCGCGCGAAGAAAAGCGCGGCAATGGCAAAAAGCCGAAGGAGCCGCGCGCCTCCAGCACGGATGCACAGGCGCGGGTGATGAAGATGGCCGACGGCGGCTTCCGTCCGGGTTATAATGTGCAGGTTGCGAGTACGGCCGGTGAGCAGTTCGTGGTCG
>NZ_NWTA01000086.1:0-648 GCF_002531955.1 Rhizobium sp. M10
CTGAGGCGGCGAAATCAGAAAGGCCGGCGGAAAGATTGGTTGGAATCGGAAATTCTGACGGCACCCTTCACGCTGCATGTCCAACACATCACTCGAACTGCTTAAATGAAGGCCAATTTTAGCGGGCTCCGCATGGCAAGCGGCAAGCTGGCGAGCCTCTCAAGCCATGTGCCGGCCGGATGGTCGAGTGCAGACGATTGTCGGCAAGCCGTCGCCATATGGTGTTCGGCCATGCCTTGAGGGCATGATTGGATCTGGCTTTAGCATGCTGGGCGGCGGTCGGCAGGCATTAGGATCGAGGTTCCAAATTTGATTTCCGGAGGACCGGCATCGATGTACCCAAGACGGAACCAGCCGCGCGATGACGATTCTCGCGAAGTAAGTGGGTGGATCGAAGGCGTGACCGGAGCTTTCGATACGGACGCCTGGATCGAGGACTACTATTCAGAGAGCCGAGACCTGGAACAGGATCCGAGCGACTTGCGCGGGCAGCAAGACGTCGATGCCGCAACGGAGACTCACGTGGTCTCAACCAAGGTTCGCAAGCGTGGTCGCCCCGCCGACCGAGACATGCATCCTGATGACGAGACCCGCATCAACCAGTTCGCGGAAGCAGTCCGAAACTACGAAATTCTACCCGACGGTAGC
>NZ_NWTA01000087.1:0-635 GCF_002531955.1 Rhizobium sp. M10
GCAGACCTTCTGCTTTCTATGCATAGAGGTTCCAGCTTCGGATGTGCCTTTGGGGCACATCCGAAGCCGAGCGGCGATCAGTTCTTGGCGAGGTATTTCTCGACATTGGCCGGATTGACCAGCTCATACGGGATCCACATCGGGGATTGGACTTTCTCGCCCTTGGCAAGTTTGACGGCAGCATCCACCGAGCCGGCGCCCTGTCCGATCGCGTCCTGGAAGACGGTGACGTCGAGATCACCCTTTTGCATGTAATGCATCGCTTCCTTGGTGGCATCGACACCGGCAACGACGACATCCTTCATGTCCCAGCCGGCCGCCTTCAGCGAGTTGACGGCGCCGATGGCCATTTCGTCGTTGTTGGCCAGCACCGCCACCGGCTTGTAGCCGGCGGTGATCCAATTGGTCATCAGGTCCTGCGCCTTGACCGGATCCCAGTTGGCCGACTGTTCGTCGATGATCTTCATGAAGTTGCATTCCGGCTTGGCGGCGACGTCATGAACCGCCTTGCTGCGCAACACGGCCGTTTCGTTCGCCAGAACACCCTGGATGATCAGAATGCCGGCCTCGTCCGTCTTCTTGGCTTCCCTCAGGACGCGGCAGACTTCCTCTGCCTGCAACAAGCCGGCAACATG
>NZ_NWTA01000088.1:0-604 GCF_002531955.1 Rhizobium sp. M10
GGTGGATGCGACCTATCTCAAGGTCCGGCGTGGCGGCCGCATCGTCTCAGTCGCCGTCATTATCGCGGTCGGCGTCAATAACGACGGTCGGCGCGAGGTCCTGGGTATGGAAGTTGGCACCTCGGAGGCCGAACCGATCTGGACGGAATTCCTGCGCAGGCTAACGCGCCGCGGTCTACGCGGGGTGAAGTTGGTTGTCTCTGATGCACATGAGGGCATCAAGGCCGCCGTTTCCAAGGTTCTCAATGCCACTTGGCAAAGGTGCCGGGTTCACTTCATGAGGAACGTGCTCGCGCATGCTGGAAAGAGCGGCAGGCGGGTCGTATCCGCCTTCATCGCGACGGCCTTTGCCCAGGAGACCCCGGAGGCAGCAAGCCGCACAATGGCGCAGTGTCGCCGATCAAATCAGGCCGAAAGTGCCGAAGCTTGCCACCATCATGGACGACGCTGAAGAGGACGTGCTCGCCTACATGACCTTCCCGAAAGAGCACCGGGCAAAGCTGCACTCGACGAATCCAATTGAGCGTCTCAACGGCGAAATCAAGCGACGCACCGAGGTCGTCGGCATCTTTCCGAACGACGAAGCCATCGTCCGTCTCGTCGG
>NZ_NWTA01000089.1:0-580 GCF_002531955.1 Rhizobium sp. M10
ACCGCTGCCATCAGCTCGCGGATCGCGTCTTCGCCGATCTTCTTGTCGCTATCTTCAAGAGCGGCCAGCGCCGAACCCTTGACAACCGGAATGTCATCGCCCGGGAAGTCGTAGGACGACAGCAGTTCGCGAACTTCGAGCTCGACGAGTTCGAGCAGCTCGGCGTCGTCAACCTGGTCGACCTTGTTCAGGAACACCACGATCGCCGGAACGCCGACCTGGCGGGCCAGCAGGATGTGTTCGCGCGTCTGCGGCATCGGGCCGTCAGCAGCCGAGCACACCAGGATCGCGCCGTCCATCTGGGCAGCACCGGTGATCATGTTCTTCACGTAGTCGGCATGGCCGGGGCAGTCGACGTGCGCGTAGTGGCGGTTCGGCGTCTCATATTCGACGTGCGCCGTCGAGATGGTGATGCCGCGCGCCTTCTCTTCCGGAGCCGCGTCGATCTGGTCGTACGCCTTGAACTCACCGAAGTACTTCGTGATCGCTGCCGTCAGAGACGTCTTGCCGTGGTCAACGTGGCCGATCGTGCCAATGTTGACGTGCGGCTTGTTGCGCTCAAACTTACTCTTTGCCATTT
>NZ_NWTA01000090.1:0-577 GCF_002531955.1 Rhizobium sp. M10
TCCGGCAGCGACTAGATGTGGAGCCTCAACAGGTTGTCCTGGGTAAGAGCGAGCCTAGTGATTGGTGGTTTTGAGTTTAGACTTCCGTGAGGCCTGTGCCAATTGTAGCGATGAAGCCATCGTGGCAGTTCGGCGGCGCGCATGTCCGAGTTGGGATAGGCGACGGCGTAGGCCCACTCTCTGAGGGCGGTCTGGATGAAGCGTTCGGCCTTTCCGTTGGTTTTAGGCGTATATGGTCTGGTGCGAACGTGCTTGAGGCCGTTGTCGCGACAAGCTTGGCCGAATGGCTTTGATGTGTAGCAGGGACCATTGTCGGTCATGACGCGCTCGACCGCGATCCCGAGGCTGGCATAATAGGCCAATGCCGCCTTCAAGAAGGCCACGGCGCTTTCTTTCGTCTCGTCCGGCAATATCTGTGAGAAAGCGATGCGAGAGGCATCGTCGATGGCCACATGAACGCATTCCCAACCGGCGCCCCAACTCTTGCCTCTGCGCGAACTCTGGCGAGTGCGATCGCCGGTGATGCGGTGGCCGACCTCATGAAACCGGCCGAGCTTCTTGATGTCGATATGAATCA
>NZ_NWTA01000091.1:0-539 GCF_002531955.1 Rhizobium sp. M10
AATGAGGGGCCCCAAGCCAAAAACCACTGCCCGAGCGCGATCATTGCGTCAGTCCGATAACGATGCGGAGGGCAAACTTTGGAACGAGCTGCGCGACCGGCGGCTCAACGGACATAAATTCGTCCGGCAACTGCCGATCGGCCTCTATTTTGCGGATTTCGCCTGTCGTGAACTGCGGCTGGTGGTCGAAATCGACGGCAGTCAGCACGCCGGCGATCGAAGAGACGCAATCCGGGATATCTTTATGACCGGCAATGGCTGGTCGGTGGCTCGCTTCTGGAACGTGGATGTGCTGAGAGAGCTGTCATCCGTGCTGGATACCATTCTTGCAATCTGCGATGGCCGATTGACCGAACGCGTCGAAGCGACGGATTTGCGGTTCTTCCCGGCTGCGAGCGATTAGCGATGGCGTGCCGTGTGATTTGCCCCTCACCCTAGCCCTCTCCCTGCACGCGGGGAGAGGGGACTTAACTCGGCTCTTCGTATGGCACGTCCCCTCTCCCCGTCAGAACGGGGAGAGGGCTAGGGTGAGGGGCAAA
>NZ_NWTA01000092.1:0-505 GCF_002531955.1 Rhizobium sp. M10
ATTACTCGACGATCGAGGCGACGATACCGGCGCCGACCGTGCGGCCGCCTTCGCGGATGGCGAAGCGCAGCTTTTCTTCCATCGCGATCGGAACGATCAGCTCGACTGCAACCGTGACGTTGTCGCCCGGCATGACCATTTCCGTGCCTTCCGGCAGCGTGACGATGCCGGTCACATCCGTCGTGCGGAAGTAGAACTGCGGACGGTAGTTGGTGAAGAACGGCGTATGACGGCCGCCCTCTTCCTTCGTCAGGATGTAGGCTTCAGCCATGAACTTCTTGTGCGGCTTGACCGAACCCGGCTTGCACAGGATCTGGCCACGCTCGACGCCGTCACGGTTAACACCGCGAACCAGTGCGCCGATGTTGTCGCCGGCCTGGCCCTGGTCGAGCAGCTTGCGGAACATTTCAACGCCGGTCACCGTCGTCTTCGAGGTCGGACGGATGCCGACGATCTCGACTTCTTCGCCAACCTTGACAATGCCACGCTCGACGCGGCCGGTCAC
>NZ_NWTA01000093.1:0-501 GCF_002531955.1 Rhizobium sp. M10
ACACGCTGCCTGTGGACGACTTGGGAGGAGCTGTCCCTCCGAGCTGGCAACACCGCAATCAACCGGCACAGGCTGGCCTTCGGCTTGCGATGTCCTGGCTTGAGTTGCTGCCGAGCGCGGACAAACCCCAGACCAGCATCACTATCCATGGTGTGCCCTACACGGCCACTCTGGGGCCATCAGGCATGGAGAACGACATTTACCTTTTCCTGCAATAGGGTGGAGATGGATCGAGCAATAGATGCCAGTGGTTCTTGAAAAAGCACCAAACCGTTGAGAGAGAATCCGTTTTTACGCGGCCACGTGCAGCGCGCCAACCCAGATGAGACGATCCCCAGTGCCGGGGCAACATCGAATGTGCACGTCGTCCGTCTTCCTTCAAAACGTGACGTTTGGCCAGCATCCCAAGAGGCGACGGCTGTCGCATCTGAAGTGTAGACAGATACGGATGCGGGAAGAGCCTCGGGTGCGAAGGATGCTGGCGCGGTCGCTGAAGTGCTT
>NZ_NWTA01000009.1:0-260627 GCF_002531955.1 Rhizobium sp. M10
AACTGTCTTCTCTCTCAGGATCGACTCTGGACCCCAAATCCACCTTGACAACCAACACAGATTCTCATCTGCCTGCCGGCATCAGCCTGGGCGAGCCACGGGTCTCGCCCGTCCTTCGGACCTCCGCTGGGGAGAAGGGGAATCGTGGCAGCCTCTGGCTCTTGCGGAAAATGAGAGCATGCGGCTTGCTCCCGCTTCTCCCCAGCGGGGAGAAGATGCCTGAAGGGCAGATGAGGGGTGAGGAGCGTGAGCGACGAACAGCTTGAGCGGAAGCGAAAGGTGGCGGTTGACGCGGTTCCAATTCCCCCAAAAGCAAAAGGCCGGCTTTCGCCGGCCTTTTTCCCGCATCCCCTGAAATCCTCAGCGCAGTGCGCCGACCAGAACGTCGCGGCCGTTCTCGATGGTGACCCAGCGGCCGGCATTGTAGCTCGACTGGCGCTTGACGAAAGAATAGGGCGTTCCGAACCACGGCTTGACGTCGGCGGCGAGGTTGTCGAGCACGAAGTCGCCCTCGGCGGTGCGCAGCGTCAGGACGGCATGGCCCTCGCCATCGGGCTTGCGCACGACGGTCATCAGCAGGTCGGCGGCCGGAACGCCGCGCTGGATCAGGATGCGGCGCTTCAGGAGCGCGAAATCCTCGCAGTCGCCGGCGGTGGTCGGATAGGCCCAGACTTCATCCTTGCCGTAGATTTCCTTGTCGGTCATCGGCGTGATCGTGCGGTTGATGGTTGCGTTGACCGAACGGACGAGCGACCACTTGGCCGGGGTCATCTCGACAGGGCCTGCATTGCGGTTTGCGCCGCATTCACTGCTGTGGGTCTGACAGAAATCATAATGGCCGATCGGCTGCGAAGTGGCGTTGCCTGTTACCATGGAAGCATTTCTGCTTGGAGCTGGGATGGCGGCAGTCGCCATCGCAAACACGGCCATCATGGCCACAAAGATACCTTTGATCCGCACGCCCGCTCTTTCCTCGATCGCCCCTTAATTATTAACAAACTGTTAATGGAGAGGGCCGAGAAGAGTCAATCGTTACTTCTTGTAAGGACGTTGCGACCCGCCGACATGGTTAAAATGCAACAAGACGGCGAGCTTGTTCAGCAGGTTATTACCCGGCCATGGAGGTGCGGATGATGCCTTTGACGGCGCTCAGAATAAGAGCGATATCGCTTGGGCGGGACAGGCGATGGTCGCCGTCGCGGATGAAGGTCAGCACCACGTCGTCGGCAGGAAGGTGCTCGACAAGTTTCATCGCATGCGCATGCGGCACGTCGGGATCCTTCATGCCCTGGAGAATATGCACCGGGCAACCCGTTTCGATCATGCCGTCGAGCACGCGGTTCTTGCGGCCATCCTCGATCAGCGCCCTGGTATAGATGTCCGGCTCCGGGCTGTATTGCGAGCGCTCTTCGAAATAGCCGCGCTCCGCCAGTGACTTACGCTCCTTGGCCGTCAGGTTCGGCTCGATCAGTTCGGAGGTGAAATCGGGCGCCGGCGCGATCAGCACCATTCCTTCGAGTTTTGGGCCTTCGAGTTTTGGGCCGGCGAACTTCGGGCCGTCCTGTCGCGCGAGCTCCTGCGCCAGCCGCAGCGCGATCCAGCCTCCCATCGAGGAGCCGACGAGAATGACCCGGTCGGGCGCGACGTGGCGGATCACGGCCAGCGCCTCCTCCAGCCAGCGTGAGATCGTGCCGTCGCGAAAGCTGCCGCCGGAAAGCCCGTGGCCGGAATAGTCGAGGCGGATGCAGGCAGTACCGAGTTCGCCCGCCAGTCCGTCGAGCTCCAATGCCTTGGTACCGCACATGTCGGAACGGTAGCCGGATAGCCAAACGAGCGTCGGGGCATTATTGCCGGCTTGCGCCGGGCGCACCAGCATGGCGATCTCACGCGCCGCCTCGCCTTCGCCGACCGTCAGGAACTGCGGCTGGACATTTGGCATCTGATCGGACATCGGGGAAACTCCTGTTGTTTTGGCCTATAAAACAGATTCTTGGCAGGCTGACAGCGGGTGATTTTTCCGCTAAAGGATGATATTGACTCCGTTGCAGCGATAACGAGATACGTTTGTGCACCCTGGTCGGGAGCGCGCGGCTGCAACATTCCGGAAACAACGCGAGGAGAATACGACCATTCGCAGACCTTTTAAGACCGATGCGCCCGTGAAGGACGGCCCGCGCTCGAACCGTGAAATCCGCATTCCCAAAGTTCAGCTGATCGCGGCTGACGGACAGAATATGGGCATCGTGCCCACCGACCAGGCCTTGAGAATGGCAGAAGAAGCCGGCCTCGATCTTGTCGAAATTTCCCCCAATGCCGAACCGCCGGTGTGCAAGATCCTCGATCTGGGCAAGCTGAAATACGCCAACCAGAAGAAGGCGGCCGAGGCGCGCAAGAAGCAGAAGATCGTCGAAGTCAAAGAAATCAAGATGCGCCCGAATATCGACACCCATGATTATGAGGTGAAGATGAAGGCGATGGGCCGCTTCTTCGACGAGGGTGACAAGGTCAAGGTGACGCTGAAGTTCCGCGGCCGTGAAATGGCCCACCAGGAGCTCGGCATGAAGCTTCTGCAGCAGGTCAAGGCCGACACGCTTGAGATCGCCAAGGTCGAAGCCGAGCCCAAGCTCGAAGGCCGTCAGATGATGATGGTGCTGGCGCCGAAGTAAGCGCCAGACACCTTTTTGCCCAAGGCCGTCCGCAAGGGCGGCTTTTGTGCTTTCGGCCCTCCCGATTTTGGGCTGGCGAAGATTCCTCCGCGGCCCCGTTGCACTTTCATGACGCTGCGGTTATAAGCGCGCGTCCGAACTGACCGGCAGGGCATGCCGTGGCAGTTTCGAATGCTTGCGGAACGGTTCGTCGCCGAAGCCGCAGATCAACAACAAACGCTCCCGCACCTTGTTGCGACGGCCGGAGAACCGGACTTCGCGAGAGGGCTTTTTTGATGAAGCGCGCAGGGAGGACAGAAGGAGTAGCAAAATGCCCAAGATGAAGACGAAGTCCTCTGCCAAGAAGCGGTTCAAGATCACCGCGACGGGCAAGGTCAAGGCTGCCGCTGCCGGCAAGCGCCATGGCATGATCAAGCGTACCAACAAGTTCATTCGCGATGCACGTGGCACGATGGTTCTTGCAGAACCGGATGGCCGCAAGGTTATCAAGAATTACCTGCCGAACGGTCTCTGAGACTCGTCCGCGAACGCTAGATTTAAGGAGATCATGATATGGCACGTGTAAAAAGAGGCGTCACCTCTCACGCCAAGCACAAGAAGGTTCTGAAGGCCGCTAAGGGCTTTTACGGCCGCCGCAAGAACACCATCCGCGCCGCCAAGGCCGCTGTCGACCGGTCGAAGCAGTACGCTTACCGCGACCGCAAGGTCAACAAGCGCAACTTCCGCGCGCTCTGGATCCAGCGCATCAACGCCGCTGTCCGCGAATTCGGCCTGACCTACGGCCGCTTCATCGACGGCCTGAACAAGGCCGGCATCGAAGTCGACCGCAAGGTTCTCTCCGACATGGCGATCCACGAGCCGGAAGCGTTCGGCGCGCTCGTCAATGCTGCCAAGAAGGCCCTTGAATACCTCAAGGAAACCGGTACGGCCAACGAGTTTGAAGGCGCGGTTCGTTGAGCCGCGCGCGTTCTTAAGAACGCGCAAAGCTGGCTCAACTGCTTAAAGTGGCGCATGTACCTTTCGAGCGGGCTTCGCCCGCACGGGACATGCGCTGCCAGCGCTTCCCAAGCTTGACGCTTTTTTGAATTTTGGGAAACCCGCGCTGGTTTGGGCTAGCGCGGGTTTTTCTTTCTTTATATCCCTTGCGCCGGTCGGCGCCGCCTGCCTCCCGATCCCCGCCTGATACTGGACGGAAAGAAGTGACAATGTCAGATATCGACCAGCTCAACTCATCGCTGCTCGCGGAAATCGCCGCCGCCAATGACGAGGCCGCCCTGGAAGCCGTGCGCGTCTCCGCGCTCGGCAAGAAGGGCTCGGTCTCGGAACTCCTGAAGACGCTCGGCGCGATGACGCCGGAGGAGCGCCAGACCCGGGGTGCTGCGATCAACGCCCTGAAGAATGCGGTGACGGATGCCGTCGCCGAACGCAAGTCGGTGCTGAAAATGGCGGCGGTCAACGCCCGCCTGAAGGCCGAAACCGTCGATGTCAGCCTGCCGGTGCGCTCCTCACCGGCCGAGCGCGGCCGCATCCATCCGATCAGCCAGATCGTCGATGAGATCACCGCGATCTTCGCCGACATGGGGTTCTCGATCGCCGAAGGTCCCGATATCGAGACCGATTATTACAATTTCACCGCGCTGAATTTTCCCGAAGGCCATCCGGCCCGCGAGATGCACGACACGTTCTTCTTCAATCCTGATGAAAACGGTGAGCGCAAGGTGCTGCGCACACACACCTCGCCGGTGCAGGTGCGCACCATGGAAGCGCAGAAGCCGCCGATCCGCATCATCATTCCCGGCAAGACCTATCGCCAGGACAGCGACGCCACGCATTCGCCGATGTTCCACCAGGTCGAGGGCTTGGTCATCGACAAGAAGGCCAATGTCGCCAATATCCGCTGGGTGCTCGAGGAGTTCTGCAAGACCTTCTTCGAGGTCGACAGCGTGACGATGCGTTTCCGCCCGTCCTTCTTCCCCTTCACCGAGCCCTCCTTCGAGGTCGATATCCAGTGCGACCGCTCTGGCCCGATCGTCAAGTTCGGCGAAGGCACCGATTGGATGGAGATTCTCGGCTGCGGCATGGTGCATCCGAACGTGCTGCGTTATGGCGGCCTCGATCCGGACGAGTATCAGGGTTTTGCCTGGGGCATGGGCCTCGATCGCATCGCCATGCTGAAATACGGCATGCCCGACCTGCGCGACTTCTTCAATGCCGACGTCCGCTGGATGACGCATTACGGCTTCCGCCCGCTCGACATGCCGACATTGTTCGGCGGCCTCAGCGCTTGAACGGAGAATTGAGACGATGAAATTCACGCTCTCCTGGCTGAAAGAGCATCTGGAAACGGATGCCACGCTCGATGAAATCTGCACCCGCCTGACCGAGATCGGGCTGGAAGTGGAGGATGTCGACGACAAGGCAGCATTCAAGCCCTTCGTCATCGCAAGAGTTGTCTCGGCGGAAAAACATCCGCAGGCCGATCGCCTGAAGGTGCTGATGGTCGACACCGGCACCGGTGCGCCGGTCCAGGTCGTCTGCGGCGCTCCCAATGCGCGCGCCGGCCTCGTCGGCGCCTTCGCCGCACCCGGAACCTATGTTCCTGGAATCGATGCGACACTTGCCGTCGGCAATATCCGCGGCGTCGAAAGCCGCGGCATGATGTGCTCCGAAAAGGAAATGCAGATCTCCGACAGTCACGACGGCATCATCGATCTGCCCGACGACGCGCCGGTCGGAAAGAGTTATGCCGCCTATGCGCATCTCGACGACCCGGTCATCGAGATCAACCTGACGCCGAACAGGCCGGACTGCACGTCGATCCACGGCATCGCCCGTGATCTCGCTGCCTCCGGCCTCGGCACGCTGAAGACCCGGGCGGCGCCGTCCTTTTCCGTCGAAGGCGAAACGCCGGTCAGGCTGACGCTCGATCTCGACGATGCCAAGCTCTGCCCCGGCTTTTCGCTCCGCCTCGTGCGCGGCGTCAGGAACGGCCCGAGCCCGCGCTGGATGCAGCAGCGGCTGACCGCGATCGGCCTGCGCCCCATCAACGCGCTGGTCGACATCACCAATTACATGACCTTCGATCAGGGCCGGCCGATGCACGTCTTCGACGCCGCCAAGGTCACGGGCAATCTCACCGTTCGCCGCGCCAGGGAAGGCGAGACCGTGCTGGCGCTCGACCAGCGCGAATACAAGCTTGGTCCGAGCAACGTCGTCATATCCGATGAAGACGGGATCGAATCGATCGGCGGCATCATGGGCGGCGAACACTCCGGCTGCGACGAGAACACCGTCGACGTGCTGATCGAATCGGCCCTCTGGGACCCGATGAACATCGCCAAATCGGGCCGCAGCCTGGGTATTATCACCGATGCCCGCTACCGTTTCGAGCGCGGCGTCGATCCGGAATATATGGTTCCCGGTCTCGAACGCACGACGGAACTGGTGCTTGAGCTCTGCGGCGGCACGGCCGCACGGGCCGAGGTCGTCGGCTACAAGTCTCACGAGCCGAAGGTCGTCGATTTCCCCTATTCGGAGGTCAAGCGCCTGACCGGCCTGGAAGTCTCGACGGAGGAAAGCAACGCGATCCTCGCCCGCCTCGGCTTCACGGTTTCCGGCTCCGGCGAACGCGTTTCCGTCTCCGTTCCGTCGTGGCGCCCCGATGTCGACGGCAAGGCCGATCTCGTCGAGGAGGTCATGCGCATCCACGGCGTCGACAAGATCAAGCCGGCGCCGCTCGAAAGCCATGCCGCCGTTAACGGCAGGATCCTGACGACGCTGCAGATCCGCACCCGCGCGGCCAAGCGCGCGCTTGCCTCGCGCGGCATGCTGGAGGCCGTCACCTGGTCCTTCATTCCGGAAGATCAGGCGAAGCTCTTCGGCGGCGGTTCGCCGGCCCTCAAGCTTGCCAATCCGATCGCCGCCGAAATGTCGGATATGCGCCCCTCGCTGCTGCCGGGCCTGCTGACGGCTGCCCAGCGCAATGCCGACAAAGGCTATGGCGACGTGGCGATTTTCGAGGTCTCGGGCACCTATGAGAATGACAGGCCGGACGGTCAGCGCCGCGTTGCCGGCGGCATCCGCCGCGGCACTGCCTCGCTCACCGGCGGAGGCCGCATGTGGTCGAATGCGGTGAAGGGCGGCGGCAAACCGGTCGACGTCTTCGACGCAAAGGCTGATGCGCTCGCCGTCATCGAAGCCTGCGGCTTGCCGATGGGCAATATCCAGATCGAGCAGGGCGGCCCGGAATGGTATCATCCCGGCCGCTCCGGCACGATCAAGATGGGGCCGAAGGTGGTGCTCGGTTACTTCGGCGAATTCCACCCGCTGACCCTGGAAGCGCTCGATGTCTCCGGCGCCCTCTGTGGCTTCGAGGTCTATCTCGACGCGATGGCCGAGCCGAAGAAGAAGGCGACCCGCACCAAGCCGGCGCTGGAACTGTCACCCTTCCAGGCGGTCAAGCGCGACTTCGCCTTCGTCGTCGACAAGACGGTGGAATCGGGCGCCATCATCAAGGCTGCGACCGGGGCAGACCGCAAGCTCGTCACCGGCGTCAACGTCTTCGATATCTTCGAAGGTGCGTCTGTCGGCGAAGGCAAGAAGTCGGTGGCGATCGAGGTTCAGATCCAGCCGGTCGAGCGCACGCTGACGGATGAGGATTTCGAAGCGCTGACGCAGAAGATCGTCGCCAGCGTCGCGAAATTCACCGGCGGCGTCCTCAGAAGCTGATCCCGCCAGTCTTCGCCAAAAACAAAGAACCGGTCGTTGCGGCGGCCGATTCGTTCACGTGTGAAGATGGTAGAGCTTGCTGACGATCACCCATCGGCCGTCGATCTTCAGCAATGAGAGATAGTCGGTAAAGCGCATTCCGGCGAAATCGTCGGTGACCTTGACGCTCGCCGCCTCACCCTCGACATCGACGCTTTGTATGTCCATGAAGGGCTGCGTGCCGGGCGGCGCCGGCTCCTCCGCCAGGATCGCGGTGATGAATTCGTCCCGGGTCAGCCATTCGACGGCGTTCTGGTAGTAGCCGATGATCGAGCTTTGCGGGTGAAAGGCCTTCTTCAAGGCTGCCGCATTGGCGAAGGCCATGCCTTCGACATAGAGATGAACCGTCTGTTCGACTGCCTGCCTGTCCGACATGTTTCCATCCCGTTCTCCGAGATGGCGTTAGATAGTTTCGCCGGCGGCGAAGGCAAGCCCGGCCGAGTGCATCAGGTCGGGCTTCTTCGATTACAGATTCGTCATCGCAAGCGAGGCGTCCGAATAGCGTTTTCCCGCCACCTGTGCGGCGGGGATCGCTTCGCCGAGCCGCTGCAGTTCGGCTGCGCTCAGCGTGATATCGGCAGCGGCGGCGTTCTGTTCGAGATGGTGAAGCTTGCGGGCGCCGGGGATCGGCACGATGTCGTCGCCCTGGCTCAGCACCCAGGCCAGCGCCAGTTGCGCGGCCGTCACGCCCTTTTCGGCTGCAAGCTCTTCGAGCGCTGCGACGAGGGCGACGTTGGCATCGAAATTTTCCGCCTGGAAACGCGGCACCTGCCGGCGGAAATCGTCGGCGGCGAGATCGTCGGCCTTGCGGATCGCTCCCGTCAGGAAGCCGCGGCCGAGCGGGCTGTAGGGCACGAAGCCAATGCCGAGTTCACGGCAGGTGGCAAGCACGTCCTCTTCGGGATCGCGGGTCCAGAGCGAATATTCGCTCTGAAGCGCCGCGATCGGATGGACCGCATGCGCCCGGCGGATGGTGGCGCTGCCGGCTTCCGAAAGGCCGAGCGCGCGGACCTTGCCTTCCCTCACCAGCTCGGCCATGACCCCGACCGTCTCCTCGATCGGCACGTTGGGGTCGACCCGGTGCTGGTAGAGCAGGTCGATGGTCTCGATGCCGAGACGTTTCAGGGAAACCTCGGCAACCGCCCTGACATGTTCGGGGCGGCTGTCGACGCCGGCGATGGCGGCAGCGCCCGCCTTACTGGTATCGATCTTGAAGCCGAATTTGGTGGCGATCACCACGCGGTCGCGAAACGGCTTCAGCGCTTTTCCGAGGAGGACTTCGTTGGTGAAAGGACCGTAGACTTCGGCAGTGTCGAAGAAGGTGACGCCGAGATCGACGGCGCGATTGAGCGTCCGGATCGATTCCGCTTCATCGCTGGCGCCATAGGCAAAGCTCATGCCCATGCAGCCGAGGCCAACGGCTGAGACGGTGAGGTCGTTTCCGAGTTTCCGGGTTTTCATGATGCGCTCCTTGTTCTGAGCTGATTGTGAACCGCTGAGGATATCGTTGCGGTACGGGCAGATGATATCGGCGGCGCATCGATCAGAAAATGCATGCAGTTTCTAACGGCCTGTTCTATCATTTCGATCAATGAACAGAACTCAGCTCTCGCAACTCGCCGTTCTCGCCGCCGTTTCCGAGCATCGCAGCTTTCGTGCGGCGGCCAGGGACCTCCTCGTCGCGCCGTCGGCCATCAGCCATGCGATCTCGAGCCTTGAGGAAAGCCTGGGCGTCAGACTTCTGGCGCGCACCACCCGCAGCGTCGCGCCGACGGAGGAGGGCCGCCTGCTCCTCGAAAGGCTCCGCCCGGCGCTGGAGGAGATCGATGTTGCCTTGGAGGCCGTCAGAGATACGCGCGGCAAGCCCGCGGGAAATCTGCGCATCACCGCGCCGCGTTTCGCCTCCGATATTTTGCTCGCCCCGCGCCTCGGCGATTTTCTCAATCTCTACCCCGACATCACTCTGGAGATCGCCAATGAGGACGGTTTCACCGATATTGTCAGGGAGGGTTTCGACGCCGGCATCCGCCTGGAGGAGAGCCTCGAGGCCGATATGATCGCCGTCAGGATCTCGCCCAAGCTGACGACTGTCATCGCGGCCTCGCCGGATTATTTCGAGCGTTACCCGAAGCCGGAGCATCCGCGCGATCTTGTCCATCACCGCTGCATCAAACGGCGCTTCACCAACGGCTCCATCTATCGCTGGGAATTCGAAAAGGACGGTCAGGAACTGATCGTTGCAGTCGATGGGCCGCTTGTTGTCAGCGAAGACCGGCTGGCCCTGCTCGCGGCGCTGAACGGTGCCGGCCTCGCCTATCTCTTCGACATGCGGGCTCATGCCGAACTGGCAGCCGGCAGACTGGTGCGGGTGCTGGAAGATTGGTGCGCGCCCTATCCCGGCCCATTCGTCTATTATCCGAGCCGGCGGCAGATGCGGCCGGCGCTGCGCGCCTTCATAGACTTCTTCAAATATGCGGGAGACGGATAAGGGTGGCCGGTCGAAATGACGGCCACCCTTCCATATGGGTCAGGCGGCCTTCGCCTTCTGGTTCGCCGCGGTGGTGGCGAGCTGCGAGAGTTTCTTGTCGGTGGCCGTCTCTTCCTGCAGCGTCTGATCGAGCAGGCTGACGACATCCTTGAGGCCGAGCGTTGCAGCCCAGGTTTTCAGCGTGCCGTAACGGGCGATCTCATAGTGTTCGACGGACTGCGCGGCCGAAATCAGACCGGCATCCAGCGCCGGCGTGCCCTTGAATTCTTCCATGATCTCTTCGCCCTCGGCGATAATGCCCTGGATCGCCTCGCAGGTCTTGCCCTGGGCGCGCTTGCCGATCTTTTCGAACACCTGCTGCAGGCGCTCGACCTGGGCTTCGGTTTCCTCGAGATGCTTCTGGAAGCCCGCCTTCAGGTCGGAGGACTGGGCGGCCCGCGCCATCTTCGGCAGGGCGCGCAATATCTGCCGCTCGGCGAAGTAAATATCCTTGAGCGTGTCGTAGAAGAGATCTTCCAACGTCTTTTCCTTGGCCATTTTCTCGATCCTTGTTTTGGGAAAGGCCGCGAACGCGGCGACACATTAAGAAGCAAGGATTGCGCAAATTGTTCCCGAGCGATTTCGGGTGGACTGGAAATCTTCGCCGGGCAATCATCCCGCCGTTGATGTCGGGAGGAAAAATGATGCGGAAGCCGGGTTCGATGAAAGGTCTGGAGGATCTGGGCCGCGTGCGGCTGTCGCAAAACTTCTTCTTCCGCGATTTCCTGCATTCCGAAATCGCCGATTTCTACCGCATCCCCAACATTCCCGTGGATCCCGACCTGGCAATCGAGGCCGGCAAAAGGCTGTGCGAGGAATTGCTGGAGCCGCTGGAGGCAACGTTCGGGCGCCTGCACATTCGCTCCGGCTATCGCTCGCCTGACGTCAACAGGTTTGGCAACGAGAACAAGCTGAACTGCTCGACCAATGCCGCCACATCAGCCCATCACATCTGGGATATCAGGGATTTCGACGGCTGCTTGGGCGCAGCCGTCTGTATTGCCGTACCGTGGATGATCGACCGCTATCGCGATGAAAGCGACTGGCAGCGGCTCGCCTGGTGGATCCACGACCACCTGCCTTATGCCTCGCTCTGTTTCTTCCCCAAGCTCTGGGCCTTCAATATCCAGTGGCACGAACGGCCGAAGCGGATCATCCAGAGCTATGTCAGCCCGCGCGGCATCCTTACCAAGCCGGGCATGGCGAACTGGGAGGGCGATCATGGCGCTTTCTACGAGGGATTTCCCGCGCTCAGAAGCTGATGCGATAGCGGATGTGGCCGTCGCTCTCGACATAGCTGTCATAGAGCGCCCGGGCGGTCTTGTTGTTTTCGCTCGTATGCCAATAAAGCCGCGACCAGCCCTTCGCCTTGCCGAGCGCGACGAGATCGTCCATCAGCGCCCGGCCGACGCCCTTGCCGCGCGCCTCGGGATCGACGAACAGGTCTTCGAGATAGCAGTCCCTGCCGCGAATCCACGTGCCCTCATGGGTGAGATAGAGCGCAAAGCCCATGATCCTGCCGTCGATCTCGGCGACGCGCATGGTGATCGCCGAGGCCGGATCGAAGACCCGGCGCCAGGTCTGGTCGGTGATATCGGCATCGACGGTCACCTGGTAAAAGGCGAGATAGGCCGCCCAGAGTTGGCGCCAGCGGGTTTCGTCTTCGGGGCGGGCATCGCGTATCGTCATGGTCATCGTCCTGTTCTCTCAGCGCCCGGCTTCGTCGAGCAACGCCATCGCGTCATCGGAAAGCGAAAGTGTCGCCGCTTTCACCAGGCTCTCGAGTTGCGAAAGGCTGGTGGCGCTGGCGATCGGCGCCGTCACGCCCTTCTTGCGCAAGAGCCAGGCAAGCGAGATTTCCGCCGGCTTGGCGCCGGTCTCGGCAGACACCTTGTCGAGCGCGGCGAGAATGCGAAGGCCCTTTTCGTCGAGATATTGCGAAACCCGGCCCTCGCGGGCGCGGCCCTGGGTATCGGCCTTGCTGCGGTATTTGCCGGTGAGGAAGCCGGCGGCGAGGCTGAAATAGGTGATGACACCGATATCTTCCTTGACGCAAAGCTCGGCGAGCGGCCCCTCGAAGCTCGCACGTGCGTAGAGATTATATTCCGGCTGCAGCACGTCGTAACGCGGCAGACCGGCCTTTTCGGCAGCGTCGAAGGAAGCCTGCAGCAGCCCCGCGTCATAATTCGAGCAGCCGATGGCGCGGATCTTGCCCTGCGCTTTCAGCTTGGCATAGGCGCCGAGCGTTTCCTCGTGCGGCGTATCGGCGTCCGGCCAATGCGAGAGATAGAGGTCGATGTAGTCGGTCTGCAGCCGGCTGAGCGACGCTTCGACCGCTTGCAGAATATAGCTCGCCTTCAGCGTCTTTCCCCGCCCCATGTCCGAGCCGACCTTGGTGATGATGACGGCTTGGTCGCGCGAAATCCTCGCCTGCTTCAGCCAGCGCCCGATGATCTCCTCGGAATCGCCGCCCTTGTTGCCGGGAGCCCAGGCGGAATAGACATCCGCCGTATCGATCGCGTTCAGGCCCGCATCGAAAAAGGCGTCGAGAATGGCGAAGGATGTTTTCTCGTCGGCCGTCCAGCCGAAGACATTGCCGCCGATGACGATCGGCGCGACCGAAAGACCTGTTTTTCCAAGCCTGCGCATTTCCATGACGCTCTCCAAAATCGTTAGGTAAGTGAAATCGCGGATACGGCAGAACGCCGCCCCGGAGCATGACGCCGAAAAGTGTAAGCGGTTTTCGGACGACATCATGCTCTAACGATCTGAGGTAAACTAGCGCGTTCTCTGCATCCGGAAAACCAAACTTCCGTGATTTCATGTCGCACCATTGCGCCGCAGCGAAGCCCTGAATATGGTTCGCGGACATCAGTTCCGGGAGGTTTGGACATGCTGCGTTTCGGTATCATTTCGACGGCGAAGATCGGTCGCGACAATGTCGTTCCCGCTATCCAGGACGCGGAAAATTGTGTCGTCACGGCGATTGCGAGCCGGGATCTCGCGCGCGCAAGGGAGATGGCCGACCGCTTCTCCGTGCCGCATGCCTTCGGCTCCTATGAGGAGATGCTGGCCTCCGATGTCATCGACGCCGTCTATATCCCGCTGCCGACCTCGCAGCATATCGAATGGTCGATCAAAGCAGCCGATGCCGGCAAGCATGTGCTCTGCGAAAAGCCCTTGGCGCTGAAGGCCGACGATATCGACGCGGTGATCGCCGCTCGCGACCGCAATAAGGTGGTGGTCACGGAAGCCTATATGATCACCTATTCGCCGGTCTGGCAGAAGGTGCGCTCGCTGATCGATGAGGGCGCGATCGGTTCGCTCCGGCATGTGCAGGGCGCGTTCACCTATTTCAACCGCGATCCCGCCAATATGCGCAACATCCCCGAGCTCGGCGGTGGCGGCCTTCCCGATATCGGCGTCTATCCCGTCATGAGCACGCGATTTTCGACCGGCAAGGAGCCGCTCCGGATCCAGGCGATTACCGAGCGCGATCCGGATTTCGGCACCGATATCTATTCGAGCGTCAAGGCTGACTTCGACGATTTCGAGCTGAGCTTCTATGTCTCGACGCAGATGGCCAACCGCCAGATCATGGTCTTCCATGGCACCGACGGTTACATCGAGGTCAAGTCGCCGTTCAACGCCAATCGCTGGGGGCCGGAAGAGATCGAACTTGCCGATCGCAGCCACAATGAATCGCGTATCTTCCGCTTCCAGGACAACCGCCAGTACAGGCGCGAGGTCGAGGCTTTCGCTCGGGCGGTAAAGAACGGCAAGGAAGAGATCGTCACGCTGGAAAATTCGAAGCTGAACCAGAAGGTCATCGATGCGATCTATCGCGCCAGCGAGAAGGACGGCTGGGAGGCGGTCTGATGATCACGCGCGGAAGACGAAGCGCGAATAGCCGAAGAAGCTGAAGACCATCGCGGCGACGCTGGCAACCACCATCGCCGCAAGCGGCTGAAGCCCGGGCAGAGAAAGCAGCAGCGCGGAATAAAGCCCGTAATTGACGAACGCCGCCGTGACGCCGACCGAGCCGTAGCGGAAGCCTTCGGCGGCGAGCGAGCGGCCGGAGCGATCGAAGGTGAAGTTCCGGTTGAAAGCCCAGGTCGCCGCCATTGCGAGGGCGATCGCGATCAGCCGCGCCAGGAAGGGCCCGAGCGGCGTCAGATCGAGCAGCGCCGACAGCACACCTGCATCGACGAGAAAGCCGATGCCGCCGGCAATCGCGAAACGGATGAGCTTCTTCACGCTGCATCCGCCTTGCCGCGGCCGGCGCGCAGCGCCGGTGCCGGCTCGCGATCAGGCAGCTTGGCAGCGCTCAGCGTTTCCAGGCTCATATAGTGGATACGCAGCTGCTCGGCGCGGGCGCGGGCGACGGAATCCAGGATGACGCCGGCGGTGAACAGCATGAAGGAGATCATCATCAGCGCCGTCGACAGAACCCAGGTCGGCATGCGGCTGACAAGACCCGTCTCGAAATATTCCGCCAGCACCGGCGTCATGAAGCCGAGGCTCGCCAGCATGAAGAGGCCGCTGATCGCGCTGAAGAAGGCGAAGGGCCGGGTCTCCTTCATCAGCATCGCAAACATCCAGAGAATCTTGGCGCCGTCGCGGAACGTCGAAAGCTTGGAGTGCGAGCCTTCCGGCCGCCGGCCATAGTCGAGTTCAAGTTCGCTGACCGGCAGCTTCAGCCGTGAGGCATGCACCGACATCTCGGTTTCGATCTCGAAGCCGCCCGATACGGCCGGGAAGCTCTTGACGAAACGGCGCGAGAAGGCGCGGTAGCCGGAAAAGATATCGGTGAAATCAGGGCCGAAGATCGTCCGGTAGAGCAGGTTGAAAAGCCGGTTGCCGACCGCGTGGCCCTGACGGCCGGCATCGGCATGCACGCCGCGCCGGGTTCCGACAACCATGTCGGCGCGCTCGGTCAGAAGTGTGCGCACCAACTCCTCGGCATCGCCTGGCGCATAAGTTCCGTCGCCGTCCGCGATGATGTAGATGTCGGCCTCGATGTCGGCGAACATCCGGCGCACGACATGACCCTTGCCCTGCCGCCGCTCGCGCACGACATGCGCACCGGCCAGCATCGCCTTCAGCGCGGTTCCGTCGGTGGAATTGTTGTCGTAGACGTGGATCGCGGCATCCGGCAGCGTTGCCCGGAAGCCCTGCACCACAGAGCCGATCGTTGCGGCTTCATTATAACAGGGAAGCAGGACGGCAATGTCCGGGTGATGGGTACGCGATCGGGCCATGACTCTACTCGTTACACTGAAAGCCGCCATCAGCCTAAATCATGCAGCGTTAATAAGACCCTATAACGCAGGCAGAATCGGCCGCGCCGGCAGCCGGCTTTACACTTTCTTGATCGGCGGCGGCTAAGGTTCGGCCATCCGGAAACGAACCGCTAACCACGATGAACGCCGTACAGCCGATCACCAACACATCATCCGCGACCGATATCCCGAGCGGCGGCATCCGCGGCCTTCTGATGCGTCTGTGGCCGACCGTCATCGCCTATAGCGTCATTCTCGCCGCCGTCATCGTCGTCACCAAGCTCTATGGCGCTACCGATTACGTCGGCCCCGACAATGACGATGGCATGCGCCTCGTCGAGGTGCGCGATTTTCTCGCCGGCCAGGGCTGGTTCGATCTGATGCAATATCGTCTCGGCCTCAATGGCGGCACGCTGATGCACTGGTCGCGGTTGATCGACCTGCCGATCGCTTCGCTGATCTGGTTCTTCGGCCTGTTTGCGCCGCGTGAGACGGCCGAGGCGATCGCGCTCGGCATCTGGCCCGTATCGCTCATCCTGCCCGCCATGCTCGCCATGGCCGTTGCCGGCCGGCGCATCGGCGGCGCTGCCGGCATGCATATCAGTCTCGGGCTGACCGCGCTCGCGATCTATACCGGCAACCGGTTCGCGCCGGGCGCCATCGATCATCACAATGCGCAACTGGCGCTGGTCGCGACAATGACGGCGATGCTGCTGGATCCGAAGCGTCGCGGCTGGAGCTATGCGGTTGCCGGCATTGCGGCCGCCATCGCCATCGCCATCGGCGCCGAGACGACGCCCTTCGTTGCCGCCGTCTGCCTGACGGTCGCCGTTCTCTGGGCATGGGAGGGCAAAGATTTTGCCGTCGCCGCCCAGTCCTTCGGGCTCGCGCTGGCGATGATGATCAGCATCCTCTTCTTCGCAACGGTGCCGCCGCGGCTCTATTCGATGGTCACCTGCGACAATCTCTCGCTCGGTTATTACAGCCTGGCGGCGATCGGCGGCGGGCTTCTGCTGTTTTGCGCGGTGTTTGCGAGCGGACTCACCAGGCCGCTGCGCTTTGCGGCGCTCGCCGTCGTCGGCGCCGGCGTCCTCGGTTCGGCTGTCGTGATCGCGCCGCAGTGCCTGAGCGATCCGCTGGCCGGTCTCGATCCCATGCTCGTCGAACTCTGGCTGCGGAATGTTTCCGAGGCGAGGTCGATCTTCGCTTTGGCGCGCAGCGAAGCTTTCGATATCGGCGCCTTCTATGCGGCCGGTCTTTTCGGCATCGCCGTCTGCATCTTCCGCATCGTTCAGCGCGACCGCGTGCAGATTCACCTTGTTCTGCTGTTCCTGCTTGCAATCAGCTGGGCGATCGCGCTCGTCCAGGTGCGCGGCTCGACCTTCTCGAACCTCATCTCCATCCTGCCGCTTGCCCTGCTGATCATCGATATCAGGCGCATCTCCAACAGTGACAGCGAAAATATCGCCGTCGCCTTCGTCTATGTGGTGACGGTGCTTGCAGGCGTCCCCGCCGCCTGGGCCGTCGGTGGTGGGCTCATCTCGCTGCAGATGCAGAATGAGGCGCAGAAGAAGGCGTCGGAACCGGCAAAGGAAAAGGCCTGTGCATCGCGAGAGGCACTGGCGCCGCTTTCCGGGCTTCCGGTCGGCCTCGTCTCCGCGCCATCGGAAATGGGCGTCGCAATTCTCCGATTTACGCCAAACCGAGTTCTTTCGGCCCCCTATCACCGCAATCAGGGCGGCATGCTGACGGAGTTGCATATCGGCATGGCTGAGCCGCAGCAGGCGGAAGCTTTTCTGAAGGGGGCAGGCGTCACGACGCTTGCCTTCTGCCCCGGTGATCCGCAGACACGGCAGCTCGCGAAACTAAAGCCGGACGGCCTCTATGCGCAGCTCGGCAAAGGAAATATTCCGCCCTATCTGGAGCCGGTTTCGAAAGCGGCGGATGCGGCTGTGCAGTTCTTTCACTATCGGCCGGCGACGAATTGACGCCGGCGATCATCGTGATGGCAAATCGTTAGAGCCTTTCCTGGTTAGATTGAAGCATTCTGCCGGAGCAGATTTTCGTCAGGGCAGAGGCGATTGGCGATGGGCATACCCCTTGGTACGTCCGAGCCGATCGCCTCTGATCCTGGCGAAAACATGCCCGGCCCACCGGCCGCATCGCTTCGCCGCGGCGAAGCGATCAGTGCGTCCGGCGCTTTTGAGTCTTGCAGATTTGCCTAGCAAATCTGCGGGAGGGTTGGCTGAAACGGGCCGTCTGATCGACCGGCCGGCTTGGCCGTAGAGCTGGGCTACGACGCGCCCCGGCCGGTCGACCATCCGACTCCGTTTGAGCCAACAGAATGCTTCAATCTAACCAGGAAAGGCTCTAATGGGAAACACGCGGCGCGCGAAAGCGTGCATGGGCATAGAGGCCGAGCACGTAAAGGATCAGGCCGCCATTGTAGCCGAGAATGGCATAGAGGAGCGCCAGGAGCGACACCGGCCCTGGCGAGGTTATCGCCGCCAGCGCGAAGGTGATTCCGATCAGCGCGGCGATCAATGCGATCGCTGCGGCCGAGCGCATTTGCGCGGCGCTGATGCCTAATGCTGCTGCTGTGAGAATAATCATTTCAGCACCTTCCCGAAGAGAACGAGGGGAAGCATAGGAAGCGCCACCTAACAAAGATTTACCGGTCATATCGGCCGAAAAGCCTTTGCATTGCGGTGGTTAGCAATCCCTTTCGACTGAAACGCACAGTCTAACTAAGCGTTCCCCCGCAAAACAGATTTACTCGATTTTGTTGCGTTTTTTTTGCGCACAACGACCGCCTGTAGGAGGGACGTAGATCAGCGCCCGCCCTGCGAAGTCATTTCACCATCGGCTCGACTGCCGGGGAAACCGGCCTTGGCGCGATCGCGACCTTCCTGTTTGCCGCCGATCGACATAGAAAGAAGGGATGAGCAACCTCTTCGACAGCGATTCGCCGACCAACCTTGCCGAATATTCGGTTTCGGAGCTTTCCGGCTCGATCAAGCGTACCGTCGAAACGGCCTTCGATCAGGTTCGCGTGCGCGGCGAAATATCAGGCTATCGTGGGCCGCACTCCTCGGGTCATGCCTATTTCGCGCTGAAGGACGATCGCGCCCGCATCGACGCCGTCATCTGGAAGACCACCTTCTCGCGGCTGAAGTTCCGTCCGGAAGAGGGCATGGAGGTGATCGCCACCGGCAAGGTCACCACCTTTCCCGGCTCTTCGAAATATCAGATCGTCATCGAGACGCTGGAGCCGGCCGGCGCCGGCGCGCTGATGGCGCTGATCGAAGAGCGCAAACGCAAGCTCGGTGCCGAGGGCCTGTTCGATGCCGCCCGCAAGAAGCGGCTGCCCTTCATGCCCAAGGTGATCGGCGTCGTCACCTCGCCGACCGGCGCCGTGATCCGCGATATCCTGCACCGGATCTCCGACCGATTTCCCGTGCATGTCCTCGTCTGGCCGGTGAAGGTTCAGGGCGAGGGGGCCGGCGAGGAGGTGGCCAACGCCATCCGCGGCTTCAATGGGCTGGAGCCGGGAGGTGCGGTTGCCCGTCCCGATGTGCTGATCGTCGCGCGCGGCGGCGGCAGCCTGGAAGATCTCTGGAGTTTCAACGACGAGATCGTCGTGCGCGCGGCGGCCGAAAGCCGGATCCCGCTGATCTCGGCTGTCGGTCACGAGACCGATTGGACGCTGATCGATTATGCCGCCGATGTCCGCGCCCCGACGCCGACCGGAGCGGCGGAAATGGCCGTGCCCGTCAAGGCGGAGCTCGAGGCGCAGCTTGCGGCCCTTGCCGCCCGCCTGCAAGGCTGCATGAGCCGGCAGATGGATCAGCGCCGCCAGTCCGTCCGTGGTTTGATGCGGGCATTGCCCTCGCTCGACCAGCTTCTCGCCTTGCCGCGCCGTCGTTTCGACGAGGCGGCGGCCGGCCTTGGCCGTGGGCTCGAACTCAACACCGTCAACAAGCGCCGCGGCTTCGAGCGTGTCGCTGCGCATCTGCGCCCTGATGTTCTGTCCAATCGTATCGCCGAGCGGCGGCAGAGGCTGAATGAGCGGATGGTGCGGGCCGAGCGTATGGTCGAGCGGCTGATCGACCGTTCGACATCGCGCGTCCAGCGCGCCGAAGCAATCCTTGCCTCGCTGCCGGCACGGTTGAAGACGCAAACCGACCGCTCCCGCGAGCGCCTCGGCAATCTTTCGCGCCATGCCGACACGGCAATTCGCCACCAATTGACGCGTGCCCGGGCCGAGCTTTCCGCACAGGATCGGGTGCTGCAGTCGCTTTCCTACAAGAATGTGCTGAAGCGCGGCTACGCCGTTATCCGCGACGAGGAGGACAGGCCGGTCTCGCAGGCGGCAGGTCTTTCGGCCGGCGCTGTGGTCTCGATCGAATTCGCCGACGGCCGCATCGGCGCCGTCACCACCGAAGGCGGCATGCCGCCCGCCAGCGCCAAGAAGCGCAGCGCAAAGCCCGCCGAGCCGACGAAACAGGGAAGTCTGTTCTGACGATGCAGATCCTGTTGGTGCTTGCCCATCCGCTGCCGGAAAGTTTTGCCGCCTCGGTGGCGCGCACGGCTCGCGAAGCCTTGGAAGGCTCCGGCCATGTCGTCGATCTGCTTGACCTCTACGCCGAGGATTTCGATCCGCGCCTGTCCGAGGCCGATCGCCGCACTTATTTCGACACGCCCTACGATACGTCGGCCGTCGCCGATATCGTTGCCCGGCTGCAGTCGGCCGACGGTCTCATCCTCGTCTTTCCGCAGTGGTGGTTCAATTTCCCGGCCATTCTGAAGGGGTTCTTCGATCGCATCTTCGCGCCAGGTGTGGCCTTCACGCATGATGCCGCCGGCGGCCGCATCGTGCCGCGGCTCACCAATATCAGGCTGCTTTATGCGCTGACGACGACGGGCTCGCCCTGGTGGCTGGTTCATCTCTATATGGGCAACCCCGTCCGCCGCCTGCTGAAGCGGGGCATTGCCAACTTCTGTTCGAAGAAGCTCGTCTTCCGCATGCTGAGCCTGCACGACATGGACCGCGCCACGGAAGCCAGGCGCAAGGCGCATCTGGAGCGCGTCCGCAAGGCGCTCGCCGCCATCTGATTATTCGAAATCCGACAGAAACTTCTTGAGCAGCCGGTCGAACGCGGCCTTGTCCTCAGCGGTCAGGTTGCGCGTCAGCCGCTGCTGGTTGGCGACATGGGCGCCGACTGCCTCTTCGACGGTCGCGAACCCCTTATCCGTCAGTGCGATCAACACGCTGCGCCTGTCGTCGGGATTGACGATGCGTTCGACGAAGCCCGCCTTCTCCAACTGATCGATGCGGTTCGTCATCGTGCCGGAGCTGACCATCGTCATCTCCAGAAGCTCGCCGGGTGAGAGCCGATGAGGCGCGCCGGAGCGGCGAAGGGTGGCCAGCACGTCGAAGGACGAAGTGGAAAGCCCGTGCTTCAGCAGCACCGCCTCCACTTCGCGGCCGAGATGCGTGCCGAGGCGCTTCAGGCGTCCGAGGATGCCCATCGGCTCGACGTCGAGGTCCGGGCGCTCGCGCCGCCATTGCGCCAGGATTCTGTCGACGTGATCTTGCTTGTCTTCATCCATTCCCCATCGATACCAGTAGATATCTTGACGTCAAGATAAAATGGGCTATTCTGGATTTATCTTGATATAGAGATTCTTGAGATGAAGACAAATCCTCGATATTTGACCGATGTGCTGATGACCGCGCTCGCACCCGCCATCTGGGGCAGCACCTATATCGTCACCACTTCCTTCCTTCCGGCAGGATATCCGCTGGCAGTCGCAATGCTGAGAGCCCTGCCGGCCGGGCTGCTGCTTCTGCTCCTGGTAAGGAAGCTGCCTTTCGGCATCTGGTGGGGAAGGGCCTTCATTCTCGGCGCGCTGAACTTCTCGTTCTTCTGGGCGATGCTCTTCGTCTCGGCCTACAGGCTCCCGGGCGGCGTTGCCGCAACGGTCGGCGCGGTGCAGCCGCTGATCGTCATCGCCCTGTCGCGGTTTTTCCTCGGCAAGCCGGTTCGGCCGCTGGCCGTGCTGGCCGGTCTTGCCGGCATGGCCGGCGTCGGATTGCTGGTATTGACGCCGAAGGCGGCGCTTGATCCCGTCGGGATCGCTGCCGGTCTCGCCGGCGCCGTCTCGATGGCCTTCGGCACGGTGCTGACGCGGCGCTGGGCGCCGCCGGTATCGAACCTCACCTTCACCGCCTGGCAACTGACGGCAGGTGGCATCCTGCTGGTGCCTGTTGCGCTTTTCCTCGAGCCGGCGCTGCCGGCACTCAGCGCCGCAAACATTGCCGGTATCGCCTATCTCGGCCTGATCGGCGCAGCCTTCACCTATCTGCTCTGGTTCCGCGGCCTGTCGCGCATCGAACCCTCGGCGGCCGCCTCGCTCGGCTTTCTGAGCCCTGTCGTCGCGACCCTGCTCGGCTGGCTGGCGCTCGGCCAGAGCCTGGCGCCGGCGCAGGTCGCCGGCTTCGCCCTGGTGCTCGCCGGCGTCTGGCTCAGTCAGCGCGCGACGATGCCGGTCAGGCCCACTCGCCCTGCCGCATCACCGCAACCCGCGAACCATCCGGCCTGAGGCCGTCGATATCGACCTTGTCCGAGCCGATCATCCAGTCGATATGGATCAGGCTGGAATTGCCGCCCTGCGCCTTGATCTCCTCCTGGCTCAGCGTCGCGCCGTTCAGGAAGCACTTGGAATAGCACTGGCCGAGCGCGATATGGCAGGAGGCGTTTTCGTCGAACAGGGTATTGTAGAACAGGATGCCGCTCGCCGAGATCGGCGAGGAATGCGGCACCAGCGCCACTTCACCGAGCCGGCGCGCGCCCTCGTCGGTATCGAGCACCTTGTTCAACACCTCTTCGCCGCGCGACGCCTTTGCCTCGACGATCCGCCCGCCCTCGAAGCGTACCTGGATATTGTCGATCAGCGTGCCCTGGTGCGACAGCGGCTTGGTGCTGGAAACATGGCCTTCGACGCGCAGCGCATGCGGCGTGGTGAACACCTCCTCGGTCGGAATGTTCGGATTGCAGGTGATGCCGTTCTTGGCGGTGGAGGCGCCGCCATGCCATTCATGCCCGTCGGCAAGGCCGACCGTCAGATCGGTGCCCGGCCCCTTGAAATGCAGCGACGCGAAGCGCTCGCCGTTCAGCCAGGCGGAGCGCTTGGCGAGATTGGCATTGTGTTCCGCCCAGGCGGCGATGGGATCGTCCACATCGACGCGCGAGGCGGCAAAGATCGCCCTGGCGAGCTTGGCGATCGCGATCGGCTCCGGATCGTCGGGAAAGACCACCTTGGCCCAGGACGGATTGGGATAGGAAACGATGTTCCAGTTGATGTCGAAATTCGAAATCTTCTCCAGCGCCGGCTTGTAGGCCGTGGAAGTGGCGCGATTGGCGCGGCCGACCTTGCCGGCATCCTCCTCGGACAGCAGCAACGGGTTGTCGCCGGCAACCGCAAGGCGGGCCGCTCCATTGGCATAGGCCTTGGCCATGCCCTCATAGAGCCAGTCGGAGGCGCGGTCGAAGCTTTCGTCGCTGCCGTACTGATAGCGCGAAAGCGTCGTTTCCTCGTCGGAATAGAAGGCGCTCACCAATCCGGCGCCGGCCTGATAGGCCTGTTTGGTGATCAGCCGCACGAGCGGCAGCGCCACGACAGGCGCGGTGACGACCAGGTCCTGACCTCTCTGCAGCTGAAGGCCGACCTTGACGGCGACTTCCGCAAGCTTCTCCAGCTTGACGGGATCAACAGCGTTCTGGCTTTGGGGCATGAAAGTCATGGTTCGACCTGCTTTCTGTCATCGATGGTGGAAAGCTGGAAGACTTAGACCCGTTTGCGGCGAAA
The DNA here is from genome assembly GCF_002531955.1 of Rhizobium sp. M10. Classification (NCBI taxonomy): domain Bacteria; kingdom Pseudomonadati; phylum Pseudomonadota; class Alphaproteobacteria; order Hyphomicrobiales; family Rhizobiaceae; genus Rhizobium; species Rhizobium sp. M10. Next base: position 23,115 of record NZ_NWTA01000009.1, read on the forward strand.
ATGAAGTGCCGCTGCCGAATTGAAGCGGCCGGTCTTGTCCGGCCGCTTGCTAGGCCTTTACGCTGCGGCAGACTGCCTGAGCAGGATCGAGGAATGTTTTTCGAGGAATTCCATCAGCCGCTGCGGGTAATCAGGGCCGACAGCCGCCCGGACACTCGCCCGCGCGGAAAGAGCCTTGCGCCAGCGCTTCACCCGCTCCAATCCATCGAATATGCCGCTGTCGCCGAGCGTGTCGAAGAGGTCGAAATAACGAAAGACCGGCGCAAAGACGGCGTCGACGAGCCCGAAGCTGCTGCCCGCGAAATAAGGCCCGTCTGTCAGTGCGCTCTCGATCGTTGCGAATTTGGCGATGAGGGCTTTGCGCTTGGCGTCGAGCTGCAGCGCATCCTGCGCCGTTTCATAACCCCAGAGGTCGGAAAGCACGGACGAGCCGAATTCCATCCAGCCGCGGTGGCGGGCGCGGGTGAGCGGATCGGCCGGATGCAGGGCGGCGCCCGCCTGCGTTTCCTCCAGATATTCGCAGATGACGCTGCTTTCGAAGAGCACCGCCTCGCTGCCGTCCTCTTCCTCGATCCGCAGCAGCGGCACCTTGCCGAGCGGTGAAATCTTCAGGAACCAATCCGGCTTGTTGGCGAGATCGATGTTGATGCGCTCGAATGGCACGCCCTTTTCAAGCAGCGTGATCGCGGCGCGCTGCACATAGGGGCAGAGATGGTGGCTGATGAGGGTAAGCCTGCTCATGGAAATCTCCTGGTCACAATCCATGCAAATGCATCTAATATCGCTTGCGGCGGAATTCAAGATAGATGTAATTGCATTTATGTCCGAGAACATGCCGAAACCGAGCGAAGCCACCACCCGTGCCTGGACGAGCATCATGCGCGCCCGCGAGCGCTTGCTTGCAGCCATCGAAGCCGAGCTGAAAGCGGCCGGCATGCCGCCGCTTGCCTGGTATGACGTGCTGTGGGAACTGGCGCGCGCCGATGATGGCAGGTTGCGCCCCTATGAGATCGAAGAGCGGACTTTGCTTGCGCAGTATAATCTTTCCCGCCTTATCGACCGGCTGGAAGGAGAGGGGCTCGTCCGGCGCGAAGTCTTAGCGGAGGATGGACGCGGTCGCTGGGTTGTCATCACCGAAGCCGGCCGGCAGCTCCGCGAACGCATGTGGGTGGTCTATGCCAGATCGATCGAGAGCCATATCGCCTGCAGGCTCACCGAAAGCGAGGCAGAGAGCATCTCGGCCTTGCTCGCGCGTTTCCTGTGATCAGGCGATCAATGGCGCGCCGACGGCCTTCAACACCGCCAGCGCGTCCTTCGGGTCGAGCCGCACCTGCAGCCCGCGCTGCCCGCCATTGATATAGACGAGCGGTTCAATAAGGGCGGTCTCCTCGATCGCCGTCGGCACGGTCTTCTTCTGGCCGAAGGGGCTGATGCCGCCGACGTGATAGCCCGTCAGCCGCTCGGCATCGGCGGGTTTCATCATATTGGCCGACTTGCCGCCAAAGGCGCTGGCGAGTTTCTTCATGCTGACTTCGCGGTCCGACGGCACCACGACGCAGACCGGCTTGCCGTCGAGCTCCGCCATCAGCGTCTTCAACACCCGATGCGGTGCTTCGCCCAAAGCCTCGGCCGCCTGCAGCCCGACGCGCTCGGCGCCGGGATCGTAATCATAGGTGTGGATGGTGAAGGCGATGCCGGCCTTGGAAAGAACCTGTGTCGCGCGGGTGGTCTTGGACATAAGAAGCCTGTCAGCCGCCAAATGTGCCGGTGTAAATTTCCGGCTTGAAGCCGATTACCAGCTTGTCCTTCGCCTCCAGCACCGGCCGCTTGATCATCGACGGCTGGTCGAGCATCAGCGCGATGGCTTTCTCCCGGCTCAGGTTCTCGCGCTCGGCATCGGGCAGTTTGCGGAATGTCGTGCCGGCGCGGTTGAGCACCGTGTCGAGGCCGGCCTGGTCGATCCAGGCTTCGAGATGGGCGCGGTCGATGCCGAGCGCCTTGTAATCGTGAAATTCATAGGCGACGTCGTGGTCTTCCAGCCAGCTGCGGGCCTTCTTCATCGTGTCGCAATTCTTGATGCCATAGATGGTAACGGCCATACCCGATCGATCTCCGTGTGATGGCAGCGGGATAGCATGCGCGAAGGCCGGCGCAAACGCCATGTGAGCTTTATTCCCGGCAGCGCCTCCTCAGCTCTCCAGCGTGCCGGCCTCGCGCGACGTCTTGCTGGGCCCGGCGCAGACGATCTTCATCAGGTCGCCGCGCCGCCGCACCAGCCGGTCCGAGGTCCGGGTCAGGATCAGCCCGTCCTGCGGCGCCTGCACATCGATGCTGCCATCAACTTGCCCCGGCCGGGTGATGATCGTCGCCAGACGCTCGCCCTCCACAACCCTGTCGCCGATCGCGCGATGGAAGAGCACGGCGCCGCCTTCGGGAGCCCGGATGATCTCGACATTGTCGAGTGGCACGGCCGGGCCGGCAAACGCGGCCGGCGCCACCGGTTCGTCGCTGACGATCCCGCGTGATGTGAGGAAACGCCAGAGCCCGTCCGCATCCCGCTTCGCCAGCGCCGGATCGACATCGCGCTTGCCGCGCAGCTCGACCGTGACCGAAAGCTTGCCCGGCAGCATGGACCGTCGTTCGCCGGGGATTTCATATTTCCATGCAAAGCCGACGGCCTCCTCGAAGGCGGAGCTTTCGCCATCCGAAAGCAGCACGGCCTCCATGTCGAGCGCGGCGGCGAGATCGGCCGCCTCCGGCCAGAACGCCTCGTCGATATAGGCATATTGCAGCGATTCGTCGTCGCAATGCAGGTCGAGGACGAGATCGGCGCCGAGCGCCATATGCAGTAGCTGCCGCTTCAACCTGTCGGTAGCCGGGTAATCGTCGAGCTCTTCGATCAGCGTCGCCCGATCGGCAATGGAGATCAGCGGGAAATCCCGGTTGAAATTGGTGCGCGAGCCAAGGTCGAAACGGCCCTGCAAATCACCGAAATGCGACTGCGCCGCACCGATCGGATTGGCCTGCGGCACGATGGTGATGCGGCCGGTGATCCCGCCTTGGCTTTCCGCCTGCCGGAGCCGCTCGCAGAGGATATGCAGCAGCGCCGTTCCCGGCAGCTCGCCGGCATGCAGTGCCGCCTGGATATAGATTGTCGGCGCCTTCGGATCGCGACCCTTGAAGCGCAGCACTGGCAGCCGCCATTCCGTTCCCGGGGTGTCGCCCGGGATGATGATCTCTGAAACGTCCATGCTGTCGTGCTCCGCGTTTGCCGACCCAACGGTTCGTCCAGCTTTATGCGCGGATATCCGGCAAGCGCAAGCCTCACCGGGCACGGACTCTCAGCCGAAAAGCGGCCAGCGATCGATGATGTGGTATCCGGTTTTTCCGAGAACGCTGTGGATCAGCAGGAATTGGTTCATGGCCTGTCAGGTCGTCATGACCGCCTCGCGCTCCAAATACGGGGCGAAAGATACGCCTGCAAGGCAGAATAGCAAAGAACAAAAAAAGAACGAGATGGGCAAGAATCGGGTTGAAACAGCGCCTGTCCCATACGATTTTGGTGTAATCGAAAACGCGGAGGCTGTGTCATGGCCCAGACGATCCACCACTATCTCATCTTCGAAACCGCGGGTGGTTTCTGCGGCATTGCCTGGAGCGATGCCGGCATCGTCCGTTTCCAGCTGCCGACGAAAACCGCGGAGGCAACCGAGCGGCTCTTGCTGCGCCGGCTGCCCGATGGCTTGCCCGGTGCGCCGACGCCTGATGTGCTCGAGACCGTGGCGGCAGTGAAGCGCTACTTCCAGGGTGAGGAGACGGATTTTTCTGGCGTGGAACTCGATCTTGCCGGCCAGGATGCCTTTTTCAGGGAGATTTATGCGGCGGCAAGGCGCATCGGCTGGGGCCGGACGACCACCTACGGCGCGCTGGCGAAAGAGCTCGGCGCCGGGCCGGAAGCGGCCCGCGACGTCGGCCAGGCGATGGCGAAGAACCCTGTCGCGCTGATCATTCCCTGCCACCGGGTGCTGGCGGCCGGCGGCAAGATCGGCGGCTTCTCCGCTCCCGGCGGTTCGACCTCGAAGACCCGCATGCTGGAGCTCGAAGGCGTCAACCTCGCCCCGCCGCCGCCCGCCCAGCAGTCGCTGGGGTTTTAGGCGGCGGGCAATTTCAATTGGATATCGGCTGCTCAATGCGGGCTGGCCGTCGGCCGGATGATGATCTCGCTGACATCGACATCGTCAGGCTGGCTGACGGCATAAAGGATCGAATTGGCGATAGAATCGGGGCTGATCGTGATCGCCCTGAAGGCTTTCATGGCGTCGCGCGCGGTCGGGTCGGTGATCGTGTCGGCCAGTTCCGATGTCGTCGTGCCGGGAGAGATGACGGTCACGCGGATGCGATCGGTCTCTTGCCGCAGCCCGTCCGAGATTGCACGGACGGCGAATTTCGTCGCGCAATAGACGGCGGCCGTTGGCGAGACGCTGTGACCGCCGATCGAAGACAGGTTGATGATCTGTCCGGATCCCTGCGCCTTCATGATCGGCAGGGCCGCGGCGATGCCGTAGAGCACGCCCTTGATGTTGACGTCGATCATCCGGTCCCATTCATCGACCTTCAGGGCCTCGAGCGGCGAGAGCGGCATCAGGCCGGCATTGTTGACGATGACATCAAGCCGGCCGAACTCGGATCTGGCAAAGCCTGCGAAGGCCTCGACCTCGGAGCGGTCGGTGACGTCAAGCTTTCGCAGCCGTACCGTTCCGCCCCTGGCTTCGATGTCGCCGGCGAGCCTCTCCAGGCGCTCAGTGCGGCGAGCGCCGATCACGATGTGGGCGCCGGCCGCAGCCAGCACCTTTGCAGCAGCCTCGCCGATGCCGCTGCTGGCGCCGGTGATGGCAATGACCTTTCCTTCGATGTTCGACATTTCAAGCTCCATTTGTCTGTTGAGTGTTTTTTCGGGCGCGGCTCAGTCGGGGAAATCGGCGCTGAGCGTTGTCTGCGCCCAGGCGTCGAAATTTGCCCGCAGCGCATCGAGCCGTTCGCGGGCAATCTTCAGGGCGGGCGCGCCGAGGAGCAGGCGCAATGGCGGCTCCTCCGCCTCGAACGCCGATATGATGGCAGCGGCGGCACGCGTGGGATCACCGGGCTGTTTGCCGGAGATTGAACGGGTGGCCTGGCGCCGCTTGCCTGAGGTTTCGGCATAATCGTCGATAAGAGTCCTGGATTCGACCATCGACCGGCCCGCCCAATCCGTGCGGAAGGCACCGGGTTCGAGGATCGTCACCCTGATGCCGAGCGGCTTGACCTCATGGGAAAGCGATTCCGACAGGGCTTCGACTGCGAACTTGGTGGCGTGGTAGTAGCCGGTCGCGGCGAAGGCGACGAGCCCGCCGAGCGACGAGACGTTGAAGACATGCCCCCGCCGGCGCGCGCGCATGCCCGGCAGGACATGCTTGGTGACGGCAATCAGGCCGAAGACATTGGTCTCGAACTGGGCGCGTATCTCTGCGTCCTCGCCCTCTTCGATCGCCGAGAGGTAACCGTAGCCGGCATTGTTGACCGTGACGTCGATCGCGCCGAAATGCGCCTCGGCGTCGTGAACCGCGCGGGCGACGGAGTGGCCATCCGTCACATCGAGGGCGAGAGCAAGGGCGCGGGCGCCGTGTTCCGTTGCGAGATCCCGGAGGGTCTCGGGTCTGCGCGCCGTCATCGCGGCGCGCCAGCCACGGGCGAGAACCGCCTCGGCGAGCGCCCGGCCGAGGCCGGACGATGCGCCTGTTATGAACCAGATGGGTGTGGTGGAAGACATGATCCTCATCCTTTCCGGCCGGATAGAGCCTTATTGAGCGAGCTTGTCATTTGCGGCGAAGCACCATGCCGCCGTGATGGAGGGTGTTACCGTCAACGAAATCACCATCGGCCGTGAAGCCGGTATCGTCCCAGTATTCGATGTGGCTTCCGACCACTTCGTAACGGCCTCGATAGGCGCTCTCCCGGTTTCCTCGGGCCTCGTCATAGCGACCGTTGGGCAGAAGCTGGTGGCGGACCCGGCCGTCGTCGGTCACCCACATGCCGACATAGGGATGTTGCTGCATCGTATTCTCGCTTGCTTGCTGACGCGTGGATTGGCGGCCGCCGACGCTATCTCCGGCTGCCGGGCTGACCGCCGTACCGGCTAAGGTGGCGGCGGCGCAAAAATGCAGAACGGATCTCATGGCAATGTTTTGCATCCTTCTTCCTTTCGAGGTCAGGACCGCTGTTTTGGCGGGCCTCGACAGAAAAGATAGGCACACGAACTGAAGTGATTAAGTTGCCAATCCGCGATGACTTGGTTAGATTTTCTAACCAATGGTCGACGATCTAGAAGGCATCTCAGTCTTTCTCGCCGTGGCGGAGGCGCGGAGCTTTCGCCTTGCAGGCGAGCGTCTCGGCGTCACCCGTTCCGCCGTCAGTCAATCCCTGCAGCGTCTGGAGGATCGTCTTGGCGTCGCGCTCGTCCAGCGCACGACGCGCAGCGTCAGCCTGACCGAAGCCGGCGAAGTGTTCTTCGCGGCGGTTCGTCCATCGGTCCGGCAGGTCACGGATGCGATGCAGACGGTGCGGGACATGCAGGCGCGCCCGAGCGGCCTGCTGAGGATCACGGTGTCTTCGATCGCCGAGAGCTTTCTGTCCGGCACGTTGCTCGCCGGCTTCATGCAGGCCTGTCCCGAAATCAAACTGGATATCACCGTCACAGATGACGAATTCGATATCGTCGAAACCGGTTTCGATGCCGCTGTCCGTCTGGGCGAAGTGATCGAGCAGGATATGATCGCGGTCCCGGTCTCAGAGCCGCAGCGGCAATGCGCGGCCGCGTCCCCCGCCTACCTCGAGCGTCACGGCAGTCCCTGCCATCCAAGCGAACTCCAGGACCATGCCTGCATCGGATGGCGACCGCGCCCGGATACGGCGCCCTATCGCTGGGAATTCACCGAGAATGATCGTGATTTCGACGTCGCCGTCGATCCCGCAGTGACGACGAACGACATGGGCATGATGATCCGCATGGCCTGCGCCGGCGCCGGGATCACCTTCGGCATGGTGGAAACCTTCCAGCCCTATATCGACCGCGGCGAACTCATGCCGCTGCTCGAAGATTTCTGCCCGCCCTTTCCGGGCTTCTATCTCTATTATCCCAGGCGCCAGCGGCAGCCGCTGAAGCTGCGGGCCCTGGTCGATCATATCAGGAAGTCCGCGAGGGGTTAGATATGGTCGACCCCTGACCGAAGGGTGCGATGGCTCCTGTCGGCATACGCCCGCCCCGGCTCAAGGTTGCCCCTGTCACGCGGTTTTGCTATTTCCCCAACGCCAAGGATCAGGGAGGGGCTCCCTGTTGCCGGAGAAGCCATGCTGGACGACGTCTTTCGCATTCCAACCAGGGCTCTGATCCGTCAGGGTGGGCGGGCCTGCTTTTTTCGTCTCGTCAATACGAGCCCCTTGCTGATCCAGGTGCAATCGGGAACGAAGATCGTCATGGCGGATGACAAGGCTTTGCGCCTTGAGGCGGGCGATTATGCGCTGCTGCCCGACTATCGGCCGTTGACGATGGAGAACATTCCAAAGGCGCCGCAGAAGTATCAGACCCTGGCGCTGCCTGTTCCAAGACAGCTGTTCGAGGATGCCTATATCGCCATGGGTTCGATCGCCGTCCCCTCGCGGCCGCTCCCGGCAAGCGCCTCGAACCTGCCGGAGGAAGCGGCGGCATTGTTTGCCTATTGCTGTCAGCCCGGCAATCTGACGAGGCTTCCCGCTGCCATTGCCAAGGCGCGTTTGATGGAGCTGATCACCTGGTTTGCGCTCTGCGGCGCGGTGCTCGGCCGATGCGAAAGTCCTCGGCTCGAGGACCGGCTGAGGCAGATGATTGAAAGTGATACGGCCTTTGATTGGACGCTGGGGCACGCGGCGCGCGCCTTCAACATGAGCGAAGCGACGCTCCGGCGCAAGCTCGCCGCCGAAAAGACAAGTTTCAGCGAGATATTGAGCGACACAAGGATGAATCGCGCCCTCGCCCTCATCCAAACCACAACCCTGCCGATGGCACAGGTGGCGCTCGAAGTCGGTTACGATTCGCCGTCGCAATTTTCGGCACGGTTCAAAGAGCGGTTCGGCGTCAATCCGCGCCATGTGCGGGGCGGAACTGAGCGTTTTGAGCGGATCGGGGCAGAAGTTGAGCATAGCGGGGCAGATGCGCTGCCGTGACAACGGTAGTTTTCCCGCATCATCAACCGCAGGAAAACAACATGCGTCTCATAACAGCAGCACTTCTGGCCGCGTCCGTCTTTGGCGCCACGGCCGCCCAAGCCGAAATGAAGCTCACTTCGAAAGATCTGACATCCGGTAAGACCATGGCCGATGCGCAGGTCTTCAACAGCTTCGGCTGCACGGGCAAGAACATCTCGCCGGAACTCACCTGGTCGGGTGCTCCGGAGGGAACCAAGAGCTTCGCAGTCATGGTCTACGACCCGGATGCTCCGACCGGTTCGGGCTGGTGGCATTGGTCGGTGTTCAACATTCCGGCAGACGCCTCGAAGATTGCCACCGGTGCAAGCGGAGATAAGAAGCTTCCTGCGGGCGCCGTGGAAGGCCGTACGGATTTCGGTACATCAGGCTATGGCGGCGCATGCCCGCCGGTCGGCGATGCGCCGCACCATTACCAGTTCACCGTCTACGCGCTCTCGGTCGACAAGCTGCCGCTTCCCGATACGGCGCCGGGCGCGATGGTCGGCTATTATGTCCGGGCGAACACGCTCGACAAGGCCTCGCTTGAAGTCACCTACGGCCGCTGACGCCGTCGTCACAGCCATTGTCCCTATTGGAACGCGGCCGGCCGAGGAAATCTCGGCCGGCTGCTGGGATTTGGGAAATCAAGCAGGAACGTAGACCAGCCGGATCACATCCTCGCCAATCCGGTCATTGGCCATAAGGCGGAGCGGCGGTCGGGGTCCGGCGAAATAGGGCCTGCCGTGACCGAGCACGACGGGGTGCAGATAGATGACATATTCATCGATCAGGCCAAGATCGGTGAGGCTTCGCGCCAAATCCGGGCCGGCGACTTCGATCTCTCCGTCGCGTTCGGCCTTCAGCTTACGGATCGCGCCCTCGAGATCGCCGTCCACAAGGCTGGCGTTTGGACCGACCGATTTCAACGAGCGCGAGACGACCCATTTCGGCTGGTTCCGCCAGGCGGCCGCGAAGGCGCGTCTGTCCGCGTCCCATTCAGGATGGTCATCATCCCAGTAACGCATGATCTCGTACATCTGGCGACCGTACACACTGCCCGCCTGCCGCTGCGTCGCTTCGATGAAGTGACGGAAGAGTATGGGACCTGGCGCAAACGCCGTATGATCGACGTAGCCGTCCAGCGATTGGTTCATTCCGAACACGAGCTTGGCCATGCTCACTCCTTTCCTTCAAGGGTCCATCCGCATGAGGTCGGATTGCGTCTGCGCAATCGGTCATAAGTTAGATCGACTGATTGTATATTGCAATTGGTTTTTCGGAGGCGAACCGCTTGCTGCGCGTTGCGTGACGCGCCTATCGTGATGCAAAGCGCTTCTTTGCCGGATCGGTGAACGGCGTGAACAGCGCGACAAGCGTGCCTTCCGGATCGCGGAACTGCACCGACCGGTTGCCCCACGGCATCAGCTTGGGCTCATGAACAAGGTCGACTTTATCCTTCAGCCGGGCATATGCGGCATCGACGTCGTCCACCATGAACTCGATGATCGCCGTTCGGTTGGCGCCGGCCTCGGCGCTGCCTTCCCTAAAGAGCGAAACGGTTTCCAGGCTGCCGATGGCAAGTGTCGCCGAAGGGGTGACGATCTCGGCGAAGACCGGCGCCAACCACTCGGCCGATTGCAGGGTGACCATTTCGTAGAAGCCGACCATCGCCTTGATATCACCGGCGATCAGCCGGATTGAGGCAAATTTCATAACGTTGTCCTTTCGAGAAGGCCGCAGACGTGCGCGCGGCATCGCTGCGGGCCTTGTCGCACAGGCCTGTTGCCAGCATTATGGCAACAGGAGTCAGCAGCAATGCGCAAAGCCGATCGTCTATTTCAGATCATTCAGATCCTGCGCCGTACGACCCGGCCGGTGACGGCCGCGGCAATCGCCGAGGAGATCGAAGTGTCGAGGCGCTCGGTGTACCGCGATATCACCGACCTGATCGGCCAAGGGGTTCCGATCGTCGGAGAGGCCGGCTTCGGCTATTTGCTCGACCCTGCCTACGACATGCCGCCCTTGATGCTGACGCCCGACGAGATCGAGGCGATCGTGCTTGGGACGCAATGGGTCGCAACACGCGGCGATAAGGTGTTATCCGCAGCGGCACAGGACGTGTTGAGCAAGATCGCTGCCGTTATCCCCGAAAGGCTGCGTCCATACATCGCCGAACCAAGCGTTGGAGCAAAGCCTGGCAGGATCATTCCGACGGACATCGTCGACACGAGCGAACTGCGGCGCGCGATCCGCGAAGATCGGAAGCTTCGCCTGCGCTATCGGTCCGATACCGGGGAGGAGACCGAGCGGGTCGTGTGGCCGGTCATCCTCGGGTACGGTGAAGCAACGCGCTTGATTGTTGCCTGGTGCGAATTGAGGCAGGACTTCCGTCACTTCCGTACCGATCGCATGATCAAGATCGAGGTGCTGGAGGCGACCAACGGCCTGCGGAAGGGCGACCTGCGTCGCCGCTGGGAGAGATGGCGCGGGGAGCAACGCTCCCGGTCCGAGCACTGATCGCCGGGCGGCAATAATCGCGAACGACGCTATTGCCGCCTTGTATTCCTCATTCCCACTCGATTGTGCCGGGCGGCTTCGAGGTGACGTCATAGACGACGCGGTTGATGCCGCGCACCTCGTTGATGATGCGGGTGGCGGCGCGGCCGAGGAATTCCATGTCGTAGTGGTAAAAATCGGCGGTCATGCCGTCGACTGAGGTGACGGCGCGCAGCGCGCAGACGAATTCATAGGTGCGCCCGTCGCCCATGACGCCGACGGTCTGGACCGGGAGCAGCACGGCGAAGGCCTGCCAGATGGCGTCGTAGAGGCCGGCCTTGCGGATTTCGTCGAGATAGATCGCATCGGCCTCGCGCAGGATCTCCAGCTTTTCGCGGCTGATGCCGCCGGGGCAGCGGATGGCAAGGCCGGGGCCGGGGAAGGGGTGGCGGCCGATGAAGCTGTCGGGCAGGCCGAGTTCGCGGCCGAGCGCGCGCACCTCGTCCTTGAAGAGTTCGCGCAGCGGCTCGACGAGCTGCATCTTCATGCGCTCCGGCAGGCCGCCGACATTGTGGTGCGACTTGATCGTCACCGACGGGCCGCCAGTGAAGGAAACGCTTTCGATCACGTCGGGATAGAGCGTGCCCTGGCCGAGGAAATCGGCGCCGCCGAGTTTCTTTGCTTCTTCCTCGAAGGTTTCGATGAACAGCCGGCCGATGATCTTGCGCTTGGTTTCCGGGTCGCTGACGCCTTCGAGCTCGCCGATGAAGCGATCGGAGGCGTCGACGTGCAGCAGATGCAGATTGTAGTGCTCGCGGAACATGGCGACGACGTTTGCCGCCTCGTCCTTGCGCATCAGGCCATGGTCGACGAGGATGCAGGTCAGCTGGTCGCCGACCGCCTCGTGGATCAGCAGCGCGGCGACCGAACTGTCGACGCCACCGGAAAGGGCGCAGATGACGCGCTTGTCGCCTACCTGCTTGCGGATCTCGTCGACCGCCTTCTGGCGATAGGCCGACATCGACCAGTCGCCCTTGATGCCGGCGATGTTGTGAATGAAGTTGCCGATCAGCTTGGCGCCGTCGGGCGTATGCACGACCTCGGGGTGGAACTGCACGCCGTAATATTTGCGCTTCTCGTCGGCGATGAAGGCATAGGGCGCGTTGGAGGAGGTGGCGACCACCTCGAAACCATCGGGCAGCGCCGTGACGCGATCGCCGTGGCTCATCCAGACCTGATGGCGCGAGCCGGAGGACCACAGGCCCTCGAACAGCTGGCAGTCCTTGTCGACATCGAGGAAGGCGCGGCCGAATTCGCGGTGATGGCCGCTTTCGACCTTGCCGCCGAGCTGCATGCACATCGTCTGCTGGCCATAGCATATGCCGAAGACCGGCAGGCCGCTGTCGAAGATGATCTGAGGCGCCCGCGGCGATCCCTCGTCCACCGTCGAAGCCGGGCTGCCGGACAGGATCACGGCCTTCGGCTGCAGGCGCTTGAAGCCCTCTTCGGCCGATTGGAAGGGAACGATTTCGCAATAGACGCCGGCCTCGCGCACGCGTCGTGCGATGAGCTGGGTCACCTGGCTGCCGAAATCGACGATGAGAACGGAGTCGGGATGTGCTGTCTGGGTCATGTCGAGGCTTTAATGAAAAGCGCTTCGCCTGGCAATCCGGGAAATCGGCGGCATCCGGTTTTTATTGTTCCGATTGTCCCCGCGTCCGATAAGACGCGCGGCACTTTGCCCGCTTAGAACCAGAAAACCCCGTCTTCCAGCGCCGTAAACAGGCTGTCGACGCCGTAGGAGAGCTTGCGGTCGACGATATGCAGATATTCGGTCCAGCCGGAGATGTGCTGCAGCTCGACAGCGCCGTCGGAAATGCCGCGCAGGCCGATCAGCGGCAGCTTGTAGCCCTGGCAGGCGCGCAGCACCGCATAGGTCTCCATATCGACCATGTCGGCGTCGATGTCGGTATAGGCAGCACCCGAGATGACATTGCCGCCCGTGGAAAGGCTTGCCTCGGCAATGCCGGGAATGCGCAGCGGCAGCTCGAGCGTCGCCGGCAGGTCGAGGAAGGGAGTCCTGCCCTTTTCGAAGCCGAGCGCCGAGGCGTCCATGTCGCGGTAGGAAACCGAGGTTACCTGATAGATTTCGGTCTGTTCCAGTTTCGCCGAGCCGGCCGAGCCGAGGGAAACAACGAGATCAGGCAGCTCGTCGGCGGCATCGAGCCGCGCCAGCGTCTTGGTCAGCGCGACCGCCGCCTCGACCGGGCCGACGCCGGTCATCAAGGGTTCGATGCGCGAACGCAGGAAGGGGCCGTATTCGGCCTCCGCCGCCATGACGAACAGCATGGATTTTCCCGCGACCGATTTCAGTTCGAACTTCATCCCGTAATTCCTTCTCTGCCGCGGATGACCATCATCGTTCCGGTCATGGAGGCGATAAGTTTCGCCGGCCCGTCGCTGATCGCGTAGCCTCGCCCGTCGGCGACGATGATGGTGGAGCCCGGCTTGGTGATTTCGCCGCGAAACAGGAAGCGCTCGCCGCGTCCCGGCGACATGAGATTGACCTTGAATTCGATCGTCAGGATCGAGGCTTCGGGGTCGATGACGCTGTAGGCGGCAAAGCCGCAGGCCGAATCGAGCGCGGCGGAAATGATGCCGGCGTGCAGGATGCCGTGCTGCTGCGTCAGCTTGATGTCGAAGGGAAGCTCGATTTCGACGACGCCATGCTCGACGCGCGTCAGCTCCGCGCCGATCGTCTGCATCGCCGCCTGGCGCGCAAAGTTGCGGCGGATTCGCGCGCGGAAATCGCCCCTGTCAGTCTCGCTCATGGCTACCCCTCTCGAAGCCGGGAAAGTGGCATGGCGGGCCGGATTCGACAAGCTGGACATTGCTGAAATCGATCCGGACGGCGATGGAAACGTTAAGGCGTGTCGCCAGCGCAACCCTTCGCCATGCTATTGCCCCGCATGCCCTGCGAAGACGATTGCAGCTTCGCGCTCAGCGGGTATTCTCCGGCATCCTATCTCGAAATTGAGGGAGCGCCGGCGCCATGACGACGATATCGCAATCGGTTCGGAATTTCGAGACCTGGCTGGCCGGCGAGCTTGGCGGCGATCTCGTCAAGGACGATCTTAAGGAAAAGCACGGGAAGATGCGCAGCGACGATTTCGGCTTCCTGCGTGCCACCTATTGGCGCTGGTGCGAGGTCATCCTCGATGTCTGCCCGGAGCTCGGCCGCGCGCCCGAAGTGCTGGCGATCGGCGATACGCATCTGGAGAATTTCGGCACCTGGCGCGATAGCGAGGGCAGGCTCGTCTGGGGCGTCAATGATTTCGACGATGCGGCGGTCATGCCCTATGCGCTGGATCTCGTTCGCCTTGCGGCAAGCGCCATCCTGGCGCGCAACGGCAACGGTCCCTCGGTTCGGATGATCGGCGAGCTGATCCTCGGCGGTTATCGCAGAGGCCTTGAAAATCCGCTGCCGGTCATCCTCGAACGCGATCACAAATGGCTGCGCAAGGCGCTGATGCTGCCGAATTCCGAACGCCGGGAATTCTGGGAAAAATACGAGATGCTGCCTGCAGGCAAGAAGAAGGCGCCGTCAGTCTATACCGAGGCGCTTGCGGGCGCATTGCCGCCCGGGGCAGGCTCCTTCACGGCCAAGCTGCGCAGCGCCGGTACCGGCAGCCTCGGCCGCCCGCGTTTCGTCGCCTATGCCGAATGGCAGGGCGGGCCGGTCTTGCGCGAGGCGAAGGCGCTGGTGCGGTCGGCCTGGTCGCTTCACCACAGGCCGCTTGATGTGGCGATCCGTGCGGGCGAAATCGCCGCCGGGCGGGCGCGCTCGGCCGATCCTCATTATCGCGTCTGCGGCCGCATCCTCGTGCGCCGGCTTTCGCCAAACAGCCGCAAGATCGAGATCGACAAGCATGCGGAGATCCTGCTTTCGCCGACAATGCTCGAATTGATGGGCTTCGAGATCGCCAATTGCCATTCCGATGATGCGGCGGCCGCCGCAGCGATCCTGCAGGATTTGCAGGCCCGGGGACCCGAATGGCTGCATGAGGCGGCAAGAGCCGCGGCATCGAGCGTCAGCGCCGAGCAGAAGGCCTATGCGCGCGCCCGCTGAGAGACCCGGACGATGTGTTGATCCCAGGCGACATCGCTGCGCCTCGACAGGAAATCGCCGTCATAGGAGGAGACGGCAAAGCCCTCTCTTGCCGGCGCGATGCCGGCGGCCTCCGGAACGGCGCTCTCGGCCAGCACCTTGCCCGTTTTTGCGTCGATGGTCACCGAGGCGCCGCCTTTCGGCGAGGTGATGCCGACGAGACCTTCGCTGCGGTTGACGGCGATCGCCCCGACATAGTTGGCGAGCCTGCGCGTCGTCTCCTCCGGCAGCGCGACGAAGGAAAGATCCTCCCCCTTGGCGAAATGGCCGACGAGCGGCGGCAGGTCCTTGCGGCGGCCTTCGTACTGGCAGGCGAACCAGATGCGGCCGTCGCCGTCGAGGTCGACATGGCGGGTCGACAGCTGCGACCATTCGGCCGGCAGCACGTGTTTTTCGATCAACGCGCCGGTTGCCGCATCGATCAGCGCCAGCGACGGCTGCATCGCCCCGAGATTGAGCTTGGTGCGGCCGAAATCCGGATGTGTCTCGATGCCGCCATTGGCGACGATCAGAAGGCGGCCGTCATCGGAAACCGTCATATCGTGCGGACCGATGCCATAGGTTTCGTATTCGCCGATGCGAGTGAAGCGATCGGTTGCGTCGTAGAGACCGATCATGCCGCGATTGCCGTCGAAATCATTCTCGCTGGCGTAGAGGATCCGGCCATCGGGCGAGAAGGCGCCGTGCCCGTAGAAATGGCGGTCGTCGCGGGAACTGATGACGATCGGCTCGCCCCTATCTCGTGGATCGAAGATCATCGCATAGGTGCCCGGCCGGCGCGCGAAGGCGACGGTCTTGCCGGTGGCGGCGCTGAAGGCCATGCCGTGGGCGCGGGCGGGAAGCGCCACCTGATCGATGATCTCGCCGCGCTCGGTCACGGTCGCGATGGCAAAGGAACCGTTTGCCGTGCGAATGCCCGAGGCATAGACCGCATCGGCCCGTTCGAGCGCCATCAGCGACCTTGGCGCCAAGCTCGCCAGGAAGCCGATTCCTGCCGCCTTGACGAAACTGCGTCGGTTGATCGGGGCGCTTTGCATCATCGCTTCAGTCTCCGTCGGAAAAGGAAAAGCCGGCCGAAAGGCCGATGGCCGCGCCATATTCGTCGCTGATCCGGGTGATCAGATCACGGCTTTCGGCCAAAAGCGTGTCGAGCTTGGCCTTCTCGGCATCGCTGACGGCGGCGTCGATGTCGGGATTGAGCTTCGGCACGCTGTCGAGCAGCGATTTGAAGTCCTCGTCGATCGAGACGGCGATCGCCTTTTTGTCCGGCGGCAGGAGCTCGGCCATGCCGGCCTTCTGCCACAGCGTGCGCAGGCCGTCGATATTGGCCGCCATCGATTTCCAGGTGTTCTTGGAGCGCCAGTAGATCGCCATGCGCGGACGCGGCGAGGTGTCCTTGCCCTTGTAGAACTGCTCCAGCCGCTGATCGCGGACATTCTCGGCGCCGTGGACGAGAATGCCGAGCAGCGCGGTCACGGCTTCCTTGTTGTCCATGAAATCATTGCTCTGCGGGCCGGGATGTTTCCAGCTCGCCTGCACCCCGTCCGGCTTTTCCCAGGCAGCGACGACTTCGCCGGCCTCACGCTGGATATTGCCGGCGACGGCGGCCCCGTATAGGCAGCGGAAGCCGCCCTTCTGCCCGACCAGATTTTCCGAGCCGTTGCCGTAAAGCACGTATTCCAGCGCCGTCAGGCCCTGCAGCGCCACGCTCTTGCCGGCGATCGCATCGACCGTCGCGTCCTTCGGATCGGCCTTGGCGATCAGCGCCTGCACCTGCTTCAGGCCGACGCCCTTGCGGTCGGGATAAAACAGGATGTGCTCGAAGAGATTGTCCTGGATGACGGGCCCGGTCTGCACGATCTCGATGATCGACCAGTAGCGGATCGTATCGTCGAAGGCCGATTTCGCCTTGTCGAGCGTCTGCTGCGTGCCGCCGTCGCAGAGATCCTTCATCGCCGTCGTCAGCCGGGCGGCCGATTGCTGCATGTTGCGATAGCCGGGGCGGATCACTTCGTCGACGGCGCGCTGCATGACGGCGGGAACGGCATCCTCGTTCAGCCCTGCCGGAGGAGCGGCGGTCTGGGCGGCGGCCGATGTGGCGAGGCCGATCAGAGTGAGGCAGAGCAGGGGGTGCCAAAGGCGCATCAAAGTGACTCCAGGAATGTAATCAGGGCCGCTCTGTCGTCTCTCGACAGGGCGGAGAAAGCGTTGCGGGCCTTTTCAGCTTCGCCGCCATGCCAGAGGATCGCCTCGGTGAGATCCCGCGCACGGCCGTCATGCAGGAAAAAGCTGTGTCCGCTGACAGTCCGGGTCAGTCCTATACCCCATAGCGGTGGCGTGCGCCATTCACGTCCGCTTGCAAGGCCGACCTGTTGCCCGTCGGCAAGCCCGTCACCCATATCGTGCAAGAGAAAGTCGGAATAGGGCCAGATCAACTGGAAGGATTGCGCCTTCCCGGGCGAATCCCGGCGCGTGACGAATTTCGGCACATGGCAGGAAATGCAGCCGCTTTCGTAGAAAATCCGTTTGCCCTTCAGCGTCTCGGGGAAGCTCGCCTTGCGGCGCGCCGGAACGGCAAGATTTTCCGAATAGAAGGTCACGAGGTCGAGAATGGGCCCCGGCGCTTCTTCCGCGCCCAGCCGTTTCTGCACGCCGGTCGGCATTTCGAGACATTTCTCCTCCGCCTTGGTGCAATCGCCATGCGCGTCGGGGTGGTCGGGCGTGGAGATGCCGATATCATTGGCGAAGGCGTCGGCATTCTGGTCGCGCACCGTGGCGTTCTGCGCCTTCCAGCCGAACCGGCCGAGCGCGATTTTGCCGCTGCGATGATGGCGGACGATCGCCGCCTTGCCGGAGACGCCGTCGCCATCGGCATCGTCGGGGTCGGCACGGGCAAGGATATCGGCCTCGGGGATCGCCTCGATCAGCCCGAGGCCGATCATGGCGGGGGCGACGCGTGCCGAGATCGTCGTCGAAGCATCGAGCGGTCCATAGGCCAGATTGGTCGCCGCATAATGCGGCCGGCGCAGCGACACGATCTCGCCGTCGCCAAGCTTTACCGTCTCCTCATCATAGCGGATCGCCATCCGGCCTTCGGTGGCAAGGCCGGGAACGGCAAGATCCTGCAGCTGATGGCCATAGACCGGATCGGGGAAGTTGAGGATGTCAGCGCCCGCGATCGCCTTTTCCTCTTCCGGCGTCCCGGCTGCGCGGGAGAGCCGCAGGAACATCGAGACGGCGCTCGGACCGCCCTCCGGCGGTTTGCCCCGGCCGTCATTAACATGGCAGCTCATGCAGGAGCGGGCGTTGAAGAGCGGCCCGAGGCCATCGGAGGCCTGCGTCGAGGAGGGTGAGGAAACCCAGAGCTTGCGGAAGAGCGCATTGCCGAGCTTGAAGTTCTGCTCTTCCTCGAAGGGAATATTGGCCGAAATATGCGAGAAGCTGTCTTCGGTGACCGGGTCGACCGAGGTCGCGCCGCCCGCCTGCATCGCTTCATATTGTTCGGCCTTGGAAAAATCGCTGGTCGGCCGGGTGACGTCGGCGACGCGCTTCAGGTCGGCTTCGGAGAGGTCGGTGCGTTTCGCCGGCAGATCGAAACCGGCGGCAAGAGCCACAGGCGCGCCTGCAAGCGCGGCGAAGGCAGCGATGCGGAGGGCGATGCGGAGTTTCGAGAAGAGGCGACTTTTCCGAGCGGCAAGCTCGACGCTGCTGACGCGCGCTTCCCTTTCCACTCCCTCATTCCTGTGCTCGTCACAGGAATCCAGTGCGCCCAAGTCCTTGGGCGCGGAAGACTCCCCCCTGACCAGGTCATTCACGACGCGGACGCGCCGTGGCTGGATTCCTGAGGGCACAGGAATGAGGGAGGCGATAAAGGGCATTTCAGAGTTCGGGCCGCCTCAAAAGCCGAAGCGGCCCGCCTTTTTGCTTATTTGAAGACGGCGTTAGGATTATCCAAGCTGTCGGAACCTTCAAGCTGAACCGTGCCGAGATCGAGTGCGGCAATAACGCGCTGGATCGACTTCGTCTGGTCGATCAGCCCCTCGATGGCGGCCTGGACGACGGCGTTGCCTTCCTTGTTGCCCTCACCGATCATCTGGTCGTACTTCTCGACCGTCTCGCCGCGCTTGGCCATGGCGTTCATCGCATCGAGCGTCTTGTTGAGCTTGCCTTCCATCTCGGCATCGAGCGCCTTGTCCTTGGCGGCCACGAGGTCATGCAGCGAGGGGCCCGTGAGCTTGGTGCCGTCGACGCGGGTATAGTTGCCGGTATAGGCAGCGGCGATGCCGATCGCGTCGTTGAGATGCGAGTTGTAGGTATTGTCGGAGAAGCAATCATGCTCTTCCTCAGGATCGTGCAGCAGCAGGCCGAGCTTCATGCGCTCGCCGGCAAGCTCGCCGTAGGAGAGCGAACCCATGCCTGTCAGGATCGCGACGAGGCCGGCCTTCGGATCGGCTTCGACATTCTTCGTCGCAGCCCCGTCCGGCTTCCAGTTGTCGGTCATATCCTGCAGGTCGGAAACCAGCAGCGTGGAGGCGGACTTCAGATATTCGGCGCGGCGGTCGCAATTGCCGTGCGTGCAGTTCTTCAGGTCGTAATCGGTGGCCGGGCGGTTGCCGGCGCCGGGTCCCGTGCCGTTCAGATCCTGGCCCCAGAGCAGGAATTCGATGGCGTGGTAGCCGGTGGCGACATTGGCTTCGATGCCGCCGGCTTCCGCAAGCGTGCCGGAGAGGAATTCCGGCGTCAGCTTCGAGGCGTCGACATCCTTGCCGTCGATCTTGATCGTCTTGTTGGCAATGACATTGGCGACATAGAGGGAGTTTTCGTCGCTCTCGGTGCCGTAGGAGGGATCGACATAGTCGATCAGGCCTTCATCGAGCGGCCACGCGTTGACCTTGCCTTCCCACTCGTCGACAACAGGATTGCCGAAGCGATAGACTTCCGTCTGCTGGTAGGGGACGCGGGCCTTGATCCAGGCCTCCCGGGCCGCCTTGAGCGTCGCATCGCTCGGCGCCTTCAGAAAGGCGTCGATCGCGGCGTGGAGCGCCTTTGCCGTCGTCAGCGAGTCTTCGTATTTCGCATGCGCCACATCGGCATAATGTTTCACCACGGCCGCCGCATCGGTCGCGGCATGCGCGGGAAGGGCGAGCAGGGCTGCGGGGGCGATCGCCAGCACGGCTGCACGGATTTTATTGAGCTTCATGATCCTCTCCTGTGACGGATCCTCCGTCGAGCGCATCGGCCCGAAATCGGAATCGATTTCGGAAAGCACGATGCGCCAATCCAAAAAATGTTACAGCGTCCTTTGCGCGTCTGAAGACGCGCGGCGCTGTAATCGGCTCCGTCTCTTCGCGCAAAAGTAAACTGGTGTCAAACGCTCTAGTTTGGAATGATTTTAAGATAGGCGATTGCTGCAAAATCGGCTTTTTGCAGCACGTTTGCCTGAAAAACAGCCTGTGTACGAGGGCGGCCGCGTCAGCCCTTCCGCTGCATACGGCAGAAGAAGAAGCCGTCCGTGTCGGTGGAAGCAGGCGTCAGCGTCACCGTCAAGCCGTCGGAGGAATGCGGACGCGGCGCATCTCTTCCAAAGAGCGCGTCCCAGGCGGGCAAGGCGCCGACAATCTGGAAATCAGGATTGTCAGCCGCGAAGCGGCGCACCTGTTCCTCGTTTTCCTGAGGCAGAACCGAGCAGGTGACATAGATCAGCTCGCCGCCCGGCTTGACGAAGCCGCCCGCCTGCGCCAGCGCGTCCTGTTGCTGGGCGGTGCGCTCGTCGAGGTTCTTCGCCGTCAGCCGCCACTTCGTATCGGGGCGGCGGCGCCATGTGCCGGTGCCGGTGCAGGGCGCGTCGACGAGCACCTTGTCGCAGCGCCCGGCAAGGCCGGAAAGGCCCCTGGCGTCATCGTGCACCTGGACATTGCGCGTGCCCGCCCGCTTCAGCCGTTCGATGATCGGCGCCAGCCGTTTGCGGTCGGCGTCGTAGGCGTGGACCTGTCCCTTGTTCTGCATGGCGGCCGCCATGGCGAGCGTCTTGCCGCCGCCGCCGGCGCAATAGTCGAGAATCTGTTCGCCGTCTTTGGCGAGCACCAGATCGGCGACGATCTGCGAACCCTCGTCCTGAACTTCGAACCAGCCTTTCTGGAACGAAAGCTCGGCTGTCACGTTGGGAAGGCGCGAGGCGCCCTCGCCGGCAGCAATCCGGATGCCGTAGCGGGCGATCTTCGCAGCATGTGCCCCGGCGCGTTCGAGCGCCTTGACGGCCTTGTCGCGGGAGGACTTCAGGATATTGGCGCGCAGATCGAGTGTCGGGCGCGCCGCGAGCGCCTGCGCCTCGGCGAGCCAGCCGGCGCCGAAGGCCCGTTCGAAGGAGGGTTGGATCCATTCGGGAATATCGCCGCGTATATGTGGCGGCGCGTCGTCGAGCGAGCGGCTTGCGAAAGCGGCGACGGCGTCTGCCGAAAGCGGCGGCGGCGCAAATTTGTCGTCCGCCAGTTCGGCGGCAAGGCGATCGGGCGTGAAGCCCCATTGACGGAACATGACGGCGTGGGCGATGGCCGCAGCGCTGTCGTCATCCATCAGCCAGGCATGGGAAAGTCGCATGCGCAAGGCGTCGTAGACGATGTTGCCGATCGCCGCACGATCGCCGGAACCGGCAAAGCGGTGCGCGAGGCCCCAGTCCTTGAGCGCGTCGGCGACGGGCCGCTTGCGGGCATCGATATCCGCGAGCACAGAAATCGCCCCTTCGAGGCGGCCGCCCAGACGCATTCACATATCTCCTGTTGCCATGACGTGTGAACGATCCGCGCACAGGCCGGGCGGATTGTTTACAAGTTTCAACCGCGTGGTAACCGCGATTGGCGGCAAGAGCAAGCGCCGGTCAGGGCGCAGCCGGTTGTACGGCGCTGTCAGCTTTAGCTGATCACTTCGGCTGTCAGCCTTAGCTGATCACCTCGAGTGTCAGCCTTAGCTGATCACTTCGAGTGTCAGCCTTAGCTGATCACTTGGTAGCAGACCTTCGCGGTGCCGGAGCTCACCATGCCGATATTCTGTGCGGCGGCGCGCGACAGATCGAGGACGCGTCCACGAATGAACGGTCCGCGATCATTGATGCGGACGACGACGGTGCGGCCATTGTTGCGGTTGGTGACCTTCACCTTGGTGCCGAACTTGAGCGAACGATGTGCGGCAGTCAAGATGGCGGGGTTCATACGTTCCCCGGAAGCAGTTTTGGAGCGAAGCGCGTACCATGAAGCACCGCCGCAGCCATTGCCAGCAAAACTCTCCGCCGGAAGCATGGAAGAGCAGGCTGCAATAGTTACGGCAGCGATAATAGAACGACGTATGTTCTTCAAAACAGAGTATCCCTCAACTATTGAACTCACGCCCTTGCAGGCGGCGGGGCTTAAATCTGTTAAAAAGTGGCGAAAAAGTGCCGCGTCAGTTCACGGAATGTTACAGACTGAAATATTTGTGAGCGCATTGATATAATGACGGAAATCGCTGACATCAGCCATGTGTGGAAAAAACATAATGAAATCAGTTAAAATCCGAATGAATTTTCCGGAGCGGCGGTCGCCGTTCCGTCGTTCACAAAAATCGCGAAAATTTTTTTCTGGCTTCGCCATATTTATTGCCACATTTGGGCAAATTCAAAGGCCGTTAACCATAATATAAGGCGAAATTTTCCCGCCCGATGATGGAAAGTAGGAATTTCCTACTCCTTTTGGGTGAGCGCACGAGCCGCCGGCGCTAGAGCCTTTCCTGGTTAGATTGAGGCATTCTGCCGGAGCAGGTTTTCGTCAGGGCAGAGGCGATTGGCGATGGGCATACCCCAAGGTACGTCCGAGCCAATCGCCTCTGATCCTGGCGAAAAGATGCCCGGCCCACCGGCCGCACCGCTTCGCTATGGCGAAGCGATAAGTGCGTCCGGCGCTTTTGAACCTTGCAGATTTGCCTGGCAAATCTGCGGGAGGGTTGGCTGAAACGGCCCGGCTGATCGACCGGCCGGCTTGGCCGTAGAGCTTGGCTACGACACGCGCAGGCCGGTCGACCATCCGACTCCGTTTGAGCCAACAGAATGCTTCAATCTAACCAGGAAAGGCTCTAGCCGCGCCAGCGTCCGTCCTGCCACAATTGCGCAAGCGACATCGGGTAGGTCGGGAAAGAGAATCCGAAGCCCGCCTTCTTGAGTTTCGCGTTCGAAACGCGCTTGTTCTCACCGTAGAAGGTGCGTGCCATCGGCGTCAGTTCTGCGGTTTCGAACGCCTGTTCCGGCGGCGGTTCGACGCCCATCAGGCGTGCCGCCTCGACGATCACATCCTGCGGCGGGCCGGGCCGGTCGTCGGTGACATTATAGATGCCGCCGAGACCGCGTTCCGACAGGAAGCGGGTCGCCGCGCCGATATCTTCGACGCGGATGCGGTTGAAAACCTGGTCCTTCTTGATCAGGCGTCGCGCCGTGCCCTTGTCGAGATTGCAGAAGGCGTTGCGCCCGGGCCCGTAAATGCCGGAAAGACGCAGCACCGCCGCCGGCACACCGCGCTCCCGGCCCATCGCCAGCCAGCCCTGTTCGGCCTCGAGCCGCTCTTTTGATCGTCCGGAAACGGGCACGCAGGGCGTTTCCTCGCTCACCCACGCGCCCCTGTGATCGCCATAGACGCCGACCGTCGAGAGATAGCCGATCCATTCGAGCCGGGGCAGGAGACGGGCGCTGTCTTCGCCCAACAGTCGCAGCAGCGGGTCGGCCTTTCCGGGCGCGATCGACTGCACGAGATGGGTGACGCTCTCCAGCGCGCGGCCTAAGTCCTCGTCCATGGTCTCGCCGTCGAACAGGAACGCGTCGATGCCGCCAGCGCGCAACCCCTCCATCTTGTCGGCCGAGCGCGTGGTTCCGGACACGCGCACATCCTGGCCCGCGAAGGCCTTTGCGATCGCCGTGCCGGAATAGCCGCAGCCAAAGATCATCACATGCATCGGTCCACTCCTGCCAGCCGCCATTCGGTCAATACGTCGTCGTCGCGCTCATCGACCCTTTGTGCGGCAAAGGCCGAGAATTCGCCAGCCTCCAGCAGCTGGGAAAGTGCCCAGACCGCCATGCCGCGCACCACCGGCGAGGGATCGCCGGCGAGGAGGCGGCATTGTGCGATGAGCGCCCTCTCGCCGGAATTGCCGGCGGCGATCAGCACGTTGCGGATGAAGCGGTCGCGGCCGATCCGCTTCACCGGCGAACCGCTGAAGAAGGTACGGAAGGCGGCATCGTCGAGCGTCAGCAGAAAGCTGATCGACGGTTCCTTCATATCTTCCCGGGCCCTGAGCTTCATTTCGGAGGCGGAGGCTGCGAACTTGTTCCAGGGACAGGCGGCAAGACAGTCGTCGCAGCCATAGATGCGATTGCCGATCAGCGGCCTGAGATCGGGGTCGATCGGCCCCTTGTGCTCGATGGTGAGATAGGAGATGCAGCGGCGCGCATCGATCTGGTAAGGTGCGGGAAAGGCAGCCGTCGGACAGATGTCGAGGCAGGCGCGGCAGGAGCCGCAATGATCGGCCTCCGGCGCGTCGAGCGCAAGATCGGCCGTGGTGAACATGCTGCCGAGAAACAGCCAGGACCCATGCGTGCGGCTGACGAGATTGGTATGTTTGCCCTGCCAGCCGAGGCCGGCGGCCGCCGCCAGCGGTTTTTCCATAACCGGCGCGGTATCGACGAACACTTTCACGTCAGCGCCGGCCCGCGCCGCAAAACGCGTGGCGATCTCCTTCAGCCGGCCCTTGATGATGTCGTGATAATCGCGGTTGCGGGCATAGACGGAGATTGCCGCCTTGTCCGGCTTGCCGAGGATGCCGCGCGGATCCTCCTCGGGCGCGTAGTTGAGGCCGAAGACGACGACGGACCGCACCTCGCTCCAGAGCGTCAGCGGATCACCGCGCCGCTCGCGCGTCTCCGCCATCCACTCCATCGTTCCGTGGCGTCCGGCATCGATGAACTCGCCGAGGCGCTGCTTCGCTTCAGGGATGGCGTCCGGGCGGGTGATGCGGCAGAGATCGAAGCCCTTGGCGGCGGATTCCGCCCGGACGAACTCGGTCAAATTGTCGCGGCGGCGGCGCTCTTTGTCATCATTTTCGGGCATGAAAAGCCCTCGTCAGAAATCCAGATCGGCATAGTGCGAAACCGGGGTCAGGCCGCGCACGCGCTCGGTCAGCATCGGCCGGAAGGAGGGGCGCGACTTCAGCCGCTGATACCATTCCTTGACGACAGGGGCGTCGGCCCAGTCGATTTCGCCGAGATAATCGAGGATCGAGATCGAGGCGGCGGCGGCGAGATCGGCATAGCTCATCCGTTCGCCCGCCAGCCATTGGCGCGACCCGGCGAGCCAGGTCAGATAACGCATATGCTGGCGGATATTCGCGCGGGCCGTGCGCAAAATCTTCGAATCCGGTGCTCCGCCGCCCTGATCGGCGGTCATCTGCAACTTGTAGACACGCTCGCGCGCGAGCGGCTTGGTCACGTCGTTTTCCATTTTCTGCATGAACCATTCGGCCAGCCGGCGAATTTCCGCCCGCTGGAAAGGGTCCTCGGCGAGCAGCCGCCGGTCGCGCTTCAACACGCCGTGCGTCTCGTCCAGATATTCGGAAATGACGCTCGCGCCGCAGAGCGCGCGCATGCTGTCGTCGACATAGACCGGCAGCGTGCCGGCCGGATTGAGCGCCAGGAAATCCCGGCGCTTCTCCCATGTCTGCTCCTCGATCAGATCCGCCTGATAGCCGTATTCCGCCAGGATCAGCCGGACGAAGCGAGATGCGGATGACATGGGATGATGATAAAGCGTGGGCATCGATACTCGGGCTTTATGATTGCTGTTACAGGACTGTGCGGCAGCTCGTTTATAGCGCCCTAGTCATGACTCATTGGTTGAAGCTATAGGAGCTTGGCCCGGCCAATACAAGCGAATCGGCTTTCACGCCATCTGACAAGGGACAAACAACCGTCTTGCGAATGAGGATAGATGCAGCGCCTGATCGGCTCAAGCGCTGTTCAAGTCCGACTGACCTTTAAACCGGAGACAATTTATGGATTATATCAATGCCGCCATTCTTGGGGTCGTCGAGGGGATCACCGAGTTTCTGCCGATCTCGAGCACCGGCCATCTCATCATTGTGGAGCAATGGCTTGGCCACCGGTCGGACATGTTCAACATCGTCATCCAGGCCGGCGCCATCCTGGCCGTCACCATCATTTACTGGCGCCGCCTGCTGGATCTGGTGCTGGGCTGGCGGGAGCCGGCGAACCGCGACTATGCCGCCAAGCTGATCGTCGCCTTTCTCATCACCGCAATCCTCGGCTTCGTCGTCAAGAGACTCGGCTACGAATTGCCGGAGACCGCGACGCCGATCGCCTGGGCGTTGATCATCGGCGGCATCTGGATGATTTTTGCCGAATGGGCCGCTGCCCGTAAGCCGCCTCATAAAGAGGTCACCTGGCTCGTCGCCATCCTGGTCGGCATCGCCCAGATCGTTGCCGGCGTCTTCCCGGGAACCTCGCGCTCAGGCGCTACGATTTTCGTCGCCATGCTGGCCGGTACCGGCAATCG
This sequence comes from Rhizobium sp. M10, assembly GCF_002531955.1. Taxonomy (NCBI): domain Bacteria; kingdom Pseudomonadati; phylum Pseudomonadota; class Alphaproteobacteria; order Hyphomicrobiales; family Rhizobiaceae; genus Rhizobium; species Rhizobium sp. M10. Next base: position 49,617 of record NZ_NWTA01000009.1, read on the forward strand.
CGCCGCAGCGACCGAATTCGCCTTTCTCGTCGGCATCCCGACCATGTATGCCGCAAGCGGCTATGAACTGCTGAAGACCTTCAAGGACGGCGGCGCGGCAGGCGAAGACTGGACGGCGCTCGCCATCGCCTTCATCGTCTCGACGATCGTCGCCTTCATCGCCGTCAAATGGCTGCTCGCCTATATCAGGAGCAACCGTTTCACGCTGTTCGCTATCTACCGCATCATTCTCGGCGTGCTGCTGCTCGGCATGGCCGCAACCGGCTTGATCGCCTGAGCCATCTCCACCGCATTGCATTCGCGCATCTCCCAGGCGCGAATGCAATCGCCTGCCGGATGTCGCGAACTGAATTGAGCTCGGCAGGCGCAAACTTGCTGCTGGCAATATCTGAGAGTAGCGTCCGCTGCTTTTCAAGCGGGTAAGACGGGGCGGTCATCGGAAGCGTCCTGATTCAGACGCTCCGGCCGCTGTTTGTCTTTATGAGACCGGCGCCGAGGCCCGGCCTTTCGTCAATGATTGATCGAAGCCGTCGAGCAAGGATCGACGCCGTAGGCCGGCGAGCAGCCGCCCTTTACCGCTGCGACCGAACCGGACGCAACGAAGGAGCCTGCAAGGATAACCAGCGCCGCACACGCAAACAGGAGCGCGATTGACTTGCCCATCGAGTATTGCCTTTCACAGTGATTTCCGCACGCTTTCGCAGGCGTCGAGTCCATTGGAGACGCGCGGGGTTTGGTAGTCAGTGGAATGGCAAATAGCAATAAACGTTCCTGCTAAATTTGGCGTTAATTCCACAAAATTTCCGCTGCGTCTTTTATGCAACTGCACTTGATGTGACCGGCACAACAACATTTCAAACTTGCGCCGGCTTTGCTTCAAACAAGCACGAAAAAACGCCGTCCGCGGGATGCGCGAACGGCGTTGCGTCGAAGGCTCGAATTGCTCAGGCGGCCTTGCCGGAGCCGGTATATTGGCCGTGCGGGCGATACTGCACCAGATAGGAATCGAGCACCGACGCCGGCATGGTGGGTGCGATACCGAGACCCTGCAGGGTGCGGCCTTCCGCTTCGGCTTCTGCCGAGACGACGTTGTCGCGCTTGAGCAGGCGCACTTGGTCCGGCGTGATCGGCGGCGTCACGAAGGGGACCAGGGAAGCGATGCTGCCGATCAGCGACGCCACGCCGAAGGGCAGGGAGATGAACGAGTTCTTGCGGCTCGTGACCTTCAGCATCATCTCGAGACATTCGCGGAAGCTCAGCACCTCCGGCCCGCCAAGTTCATAGACCTTGCCGCAGGCGACCTTGCCGTCGACGGCGCGGGCGACGGCCTCGGCGACATCCTCAACATACACAGGCTGGAATTTCGTCTTGCCGCCGCCGACCAGCGGCAGGACCGGCGACATGCGGGCCATGTCGGCAAACTTGTTGAAGAAGCTGTCTTCCGGCCCGAAGACGATCGAGGGACGGAAGATCACCGCATCGGGCTTGATGGAAAGGATGGCGGTTTCGGCCCGGCCCTTGGTGCGGCCATAGTCCGAATCGGAATTGGCATTGGCGCCGATCGCCGAAATATGGGCGAGGCTCGCACCGGCATTGCGCGCCGCCTCGGCGACTGCGCGGCCGCCGAACTCCTGCACGGCGTCGAAGGTATTGCGGCCGGTCTCGTGCAGAATGCCGACGCAGTTGACGACGTGGCTTGCACCGTCGACGGCGCGGTCGATCGAGTTGCGATAACGCAGGTTCGCCTGCACGACGGAGATCTGGCCGACATTGCCGAGCGGCTGCAGGAAACCGGCGAGATCCGGGCGGCGCACGGCGACACGGATGCGATAACCGCGCTTGGCCAGCGCCCCAACCACGTGCCTGCCCACGAAGCCGGACCCTCCGAACACGGTGACGAGCGGCGGCAGGTTGGCAAGGGTCATGGCAGGCTCCTCGAAAGGCTGTGCGGGATGCTGTATCGGCACCGTCTTAGCCCAATCCCAGCGCTACGGGAAGGCCCATCGCGCGCCGAGTTTTGCGGATGCGAGGGTGCTTCAGACGCCTTCGACGACGACCATTTCCGCATCCGCCGCTTCCTGGCGGATTTTGGCGGCGATCTGGTATTCCGGCGAATTATAGCAGTCGACGGCATGCTGCATCGAGGGGAATTCGATCACGACATTGCGAGCGCGCGCCTTGCCTTCGAGCTCGGTGATCGCGCCGCCGCGCGCCAGGAAATTCGCGCCGTATTTTTCGAAGGCGGGCTTGGCCGCCGCCACATAATCCTTGTAGTGCTCGGCATCGCGAACATCGACGCGGGCAATCCAATATCCCTTGGCCATGATCTTCTCCCTTTGGTTCTTGTCAGCGGTTTGCCGGCCAGAGCGCGCCCACCATTTCGTTGAGGACGGCGCGGGCGGCCTCTCTGGGATCGGGCGCCTTGACGATCGGACGGGCAACGACGAGGTGGGTCGCCCCCGCCTTCAATGCGTCGAAAGGCGTCATCACCCGCTTCTGGTCGCCATGGTCGCTGCCGGTCGGGCGAATGCCGGGGGTGACGATTGCCATGTCAGGGCCGACGATCTCGCGCACTTCGGCCGCCTCCGCCGCCGAGCAGACGATGCCGCCCATGCCGGCGGCACGCGCCTGTGCGGCGCGGCGCAGCACCAGGCTGTGCGGATCCTGGCTGTAGCCGGCCTCGGCAAGATCCTCGGCATCCATCGACGTCAGTACCGTCACGCCGAGCAGGCAGAGGCCGGAGCCGGCCGCAGCCTCGACCGCCGCCCGCATCGCTTTGGGATAGGCATGCAGCGTCAGCATCGACATGCCCATCCTGGCGATGTTTTCGACGCCCGAGGCGACAGTGTTGTCGATGTCGAGCAGCTTCATGTCGAGAAAGATCTTCTTGCCGCTTGCGGCAAGGTCACGGGCGAATTCCAGCCCGCCGGCAAAGACCAGCTGATAGCCGATCTTGTAGAAGAGAATGTCGTCGCCGAGCGTGGAAACCAGTTTTTCCGCCTCACCGACCGTCGGAACATCAAGGCCGACGATCAACCGCTCGCGTGCGTCCATTGCAACTCACCCCCGCCAGTCTTCGATGGGTGTCCAGTCGCATGATAAGCGGCGGTCCGCAAGGCCGAAAGCATAGAGATTGCCGCCGCCGCCCGGCTGGTCGCGGTCACGGCCGATCGGCCGGCCGGCCAGACGGCATTTGAGCAGCGTGCCGACGCCGCCATGGCCGACGAAGGCGATCGGCGCTGCCGCATCATGGGTGGCGAGAACGGCGTCGACCGCCTCGACGATGCGGGCCTGCGCGTCGACGGCGCGCTCCCAGCCCTTGAAGCTTTCTTCCGGATGCGCGAAGAACCAGTTGGCCGCTTCTTCGAATTGCGGCGGCGGCAGGAAGCCGGTGGCCGAACGGTCGTTCTCATGCATGCCGTGGACGATCTCGATCGTCACGCCGGAGGCTTCCGCCAGGATTTCGGCCGTCTCGATCGCCTTGGTCTCGTCGCTGGAGACGATGCGCCGCAATTGCCTGGCCCAGCCGCTCTCGGCCGCTTTGCGCGCACGCGCCGCGCCGACATCGGAAAGACCCCATTTCGGCACCGGCACGTTGGCATCGATCTTGACTTGCGGATGGGTGATATAGAGCCCGAACATCTCAGCCGCGCTTATAGATCCAGAGCTGTGCCGGAGGAATGTTGCGCATGACGAAGTCGAAATGCTGGATATGGTAACGATCGGGATTGGCGGCGATCGGCGAGATCGCGCCATAGGAGATCTGCACCACCGGCCGGCCGGGCGGCAGGCGGTCGAGCAGGCTTTCCAGCAGCGCGACGCGCATCGCCATCGGAAAGTTCAGCATCGGAATGCAGGAGATGACGCAATCGAACGTCTGGTCGGCGAAGGCGCCAAGCGTCGTCTGGAGATCGAAGGCGTCGCCGTTGATGAAGTGCACGCCGGGATAGGTTCGCAGCAGGTGCTGGTGGAAATCCGTCGAATATTCGATCGCCACCAGATTGTCCGGCTTCACGCCGCGGCCGAGGATCGCTTTGGTGATAGCGCCTGTGCCCGGCCCGAGTTCGAGGACCGGCAGCCCCGAATGCATATCGATGACGCTGGCCATGCGCTTGGCGGTGATCGAGGAGGTCGGCACGATCGAGCCCACCGTCTTCGGCCCCTGCATCATGCCGCGGAAAAAGCGGATCTCCTCATCGAATCTCTTCCCGAAATGTTCCTTCACCTTGACCCTTAAACGCATTCTCCACCCATCCGCACGTTGATCGACTGTGTTAATATGCTGCTTGTCGCTGCCAGGACAAGGATTTTCGCAACGAGGACATCGGCATCAACAGCTCATGCCGCCCTTCGGTCGGAACGAGGCATGAGATCGGCAAGCCTTTCGCTGAGGCGAGCGGCGTCGACGGGCGCGCGCAGCTTCTTGTCGGTATTGTCGAAATAGAGATAGACGTCGCGGCCCTTCTTGCACGACGGCAGGGGCGCAAGCACCCGCGTCGCATTCTCAGGTTCTCCGCCCTGTGCCCAGACGCGGACACGCTCCGCCCACAGATCGAGCGCTTCATCCTCATAGCCGCTGACATAGAGCTGTTCGGAACCATGCAGGCGGCAATAGAGGAAATCGGCGGTGATATCAATCAACAGCGGCCATTCCACCGTGTCGGCGCAGACGAGCGCGACGTTGTGACGCCTGAGCATCTCGATGAAGGCGGGAGAGCGGAAGCTGTCATGGCGTATTTCGAAGGCGTGGCGGATCGGCTGGCGCTCATCACTCTTAAGCCAGGCGCGTCCCTTGACGTGCCCGTCATGACGCTTGGCGAGCGCTGTCGCTGCTTCCCCATCGTGCGGCAGCAGCGCCAGGAAATTTTCGAACAGATCGGCATCGAAGGCCATGTTCGGCGGGAACTGCCAGAGGATCGGCCCGAGCTTGGGGCCGAGCCGCAGCAGGCCGGAGGCGAGGAAATTGGCGAGCGCCGTTTCGATATCCCTGAGCCGCAGCATATGGGTGATGAAGCGCGGGCCCTTGACCGCGAAGACGAAATCCTCCGGCGTCTCGTCGCGCCAGCGGCCGAAGCTTGTCGACCGCTGCAGGCTGTAGAAGGTGCCGTTGATCTCGATCGACGGGAAGTGGCGGGCGGCGTAAGAAAGCTCCTGCTTCTGTGGCAGACCCTTGGGATAAAATTGGCCGCGCCAGGGCGCATAGGTCCAGCCGGATATGCCGATGCGCACCGTTCCGGTCTTTTTCATCAGGAGATCCTCCCGTTCTGACAGGAGGAAAACAACGGCAGGCGGCCTTCGTTCCCGTCAGACGCGCATCGGCATCAGCACGTAAAGGGCATCGTCGCCGGCCGTGTCGCGGATCAGCGTCGGGGAGCCGGCATCGGCCAGCAGGAAGATCGCTTCCTCGCCGGAAAGCTGCGCGGTGATGTCGAGCAAGTATTTGGCATTGAAGCCGATTTCCATCGCATCCGTGTCGTAGCCGACGGCGACTTCTTCCGTGGCGCTGCCGGAATCGGGATTGTTGACGGTGAGCATCAGCTGCCCCTCGGACAGCGCCAGCTTCACGGCGCGGCCGCGCTCGGATGAAATCGTCGAGACGCGGTCGACGGCCTGGGCGAAGCTCGTGCAGTCGACGCGCATTTCCTTGTCGTTGCCGGTCGGGATGACGCGCTGATAGTCCGGGAAGGTGCCGTCGATCAGCTTCGAGGTCAGCACGATCGAGCCGATCGTCATGCGGATCTTGGCGTCGGAAACTTCGACGGTGACGATCGCTTCCGGATTGTCGACCAGCTTCTGCAGTTCCCCGACCGTCTTGCGCGGAATGATGATGCCGGGCATGCCCTCGGAGCCGGCGGGCGCATCGACATCGGCGCGCGCCAGCCGGTGGCCGTCGGTCGCCACCGCCCTGAGCTTCAGCTCGCCCTTGCTCTCGATCGTGTGGAAGAAGATGCCGTTGAGGTAATACCGCGTCTCTTCCGTCGAAATCGCGAACTGGGTGCGGTCGATCAGCATCTTCAGATCGCTCGCCTTCAGCTTGAAGGAATGGGTGAAGGTGCCGGCGGTCAGATCCGGGAAATCGGATTCCGGCAGGCATTGCAGCGAGAATTTCGAGCGGCCGGACTGCACCGTCATCGAGCCGCCGTCGGTGCTGGTCGCCAGCAGCACTTCCGAGCCGTCCGAAAGTTTGCGCACGATATCGTAGAGAAGATGGGCGGGAACGGTGGTGGCGCCGGCCTGCTCGACGCTGGCAGGTGTCGCCTCGGTGATCTCGAGGTCGAGGTCGGTCGCCTTCATGTCGAGGTTCTGGCCGTCGGCCTTGAGCAGTACGTTGGACAGGATCGGGATCGTATTGCGACGTTCGACCACGCGGTGGACGTGGTTCAGCGATTTCAACAGGTTTGACCGCTCAATAGTAATACGCATGGGATGCTACCGCTTTCGACCGTGACTGTCCGGGCGCATCGAGCACCCGAAGAATGCTTTCCCGATTGAGGTCGGGGGAGTGGACGGGCAAAATGGCAGACTTCAGCACCGGTTTGCAAGAGGCATGGGCGGTGGAAGGCCCGCATTTCAGGTTTTCCGGAGCAATCCTCACAGAAATCCGAACCCTTGCCGAAGCGGTGCGGCTCGCCCATAAAGGTTCCCCCATAAGGGTTCGACGACGGCGGGACGAAAGTAAACGGCATGAGCGAGGAAACGACGGCGGAGGCGGCCACGCGGCGAAGCTTCCGCCTGCACAATATGGCGGTGCCGGCGCGGCCGCTGGAGCCGGCGCTCTATCTCGTCGCCACGCCGATCGGCAATCTCGGCGACATCACGCTGCGCGCGCTGGAAACGCTGGCCGGCGCCGACGTTCTCGCCTGCGAAGATACGCGCGTCACCCGCGTTCTGCTCGACCGCTACGGCATCCAGAACCGCCCTTTCGCCTATCACGAGCACAATGCCGATGAGGCGGGGCCGCGGCTCCTCCAGGCGCTGGAGGCCGGCCGGTCGGTGGCGCTGGTGTCGGATGCCGGCACGCCTTTGGTTTCCGACCCCGGCTACCGGCTGGCGCAGCAGGCGATCGCCGCCGGTTATCGTGTCGTCCCCATCCCCGGCGCCTCGGCGCCGCTTGCAGCCCTTGTCGGCTCCGGCCTGCCGAACGACGCCTTCCTTTTCGCCGGTTTTCTGCCGGCCAAGGATAAGGCCCGCCGCGACCGCCTCGGCGAACTTGCCGCAGCCCCCGCGACGCTGATCTTCTTTGAATCGCCGCATCGCATCGGCGCCACGCTTCTCGCTGCCGCCGATGTGCTGGGCGCCACGCGGCCGGCCTCCGTCTGCCGCGAGCTGACCAAGACCTATGAGGAATTCCGCCGCGGCACGCTGGCCGAGCTCGCCGCCCATTACCAGGAGGTGGACAACGTCAAGGGCGAGATCGTTCTCGTCGTCGGTCCGCCGCAGCCGGTGGAAACGCCGGAGGCCGACGTCGAGGCGGTGCTGGCGGATCTCTCGAAGTCGATGCCGACGGCAAAGGCCGCCACCGAGGCCGCCCGTCTCACCGGCCTGCCGCGCAAGGTGCTCTATCAGCGCCTCTTGGAAATGAAGGGCGCCGATGGGCGATAACGACCTCACCGCCATCAGAAGAAAGGCGCTGCGCCGCGGCCTGATGTCGGAGTATGTCGCCGCCGTCTTCCTGATGTTGAAAGGCTATCGCATCCTGGCGCTGCGCCACCGCACCCGGCTCGGCGAGATCGATATCGTCGCCCGCAAGGGCGATCTCGCCGTCTTCGTCGAGGTCAAGGCCCGCCATGGCGAGGCGGCGGCCGTCGACGCCGTCTCCGCTGCCGCGCAGAAGCGGATACGGGCGGCAAGTGATCTCTGGCTCGCCCGCCAGGCCGATCAGGCCCGTCTTTCCCAGCGCTACGATATTGTCGCGGTCACGCCCGGCCGTCTGCCGCGCCATTTTCAGGACGCTTTTTAGTCATTCCCAGTCCGGCGGGCTTTCGGATCGTTAAAATTTTAGTTCCGGTTTGAACCAGCTTCTTACGACTCTCTGCTATCGCAATCGCAATGCATGTCGCCCGGAAGTGCGCCGCGGTTCCGGGATAACGACATGCATAAAAACAAAGATCTTTAGGGGTAATGATTGGGGGTTGTTTCATGGCCTGGAAGCTGATGTTTGCAAGTGCGGTCGCCATGGCCGTGCGTTCGGTGCCTTATGCCGTGGCGAAGCCGGCCGGGAAATCCTTCATCGCGCATGCAAGCGACCTGCTGCCGCTGAAATCCACGCCGATCAATCCCGACTGGATCGTCAGCGGCAACCCGCAAGCGCGCACCGCCGAACATTCGCGCGGCCATGACGAGGCCTCGCTGACGGCGATCTGGGACTGCACGGCGGGCGAATTCCGCTGGTATTTCGGCTGGGACGAGACGGTGATGATCCTCGAAGGCGAGGTCCATATCACCGCCGAGGACGGCACCGAACGAACCTTGTGCGCCGGCGACGTCGCCTTTTTCGCCGGCGGAACCTGGGCAAGCTGGCGGGTCGACAATTACGTCCGCAAGGTCGCCTTCCTGCGCAAGCCCTTCCCGAAGCCCCTGGCGATCGCCTATCGCCTGCGCAACCTGCTGCGCAACAACGGCAACCAGGGGATCGCCGCCTGACCAATGGTGGCGGCGGCAGGCCTTGATTGACCGTTGCGTTTGATACCGGGCCGACCTACATCTGTCCGGCATTCAGCGAGGGACGGAAATGGCCAAGATCACCAATGTAGCGGTCCAGATGGATCATGTCGCCGGCATCAATATCGCAGGTGACTCCACCTTCGCCATGAGCCTGGAAGCCCAGGCGCGCGGCTACCGGCTCTTCCATTACACCCCCGACCGGCTGAGCTTCCGCGACGGCAAGCTCTTTGCCAGCGTCGAGCCGATGCTGCTGCGCGACGTCAAGGGCGATCACTTCGAGCTCGGCGCGCCCGAGCGTGTCGATCTCTCCACCATGGATGTGGTGCTGCTGCGCCAGGATCCGCCCTTCGACATGGCCTATATCACCTCGACGCATCTGCTCGAGCGCATCCACCCGAAGACGCTCGTCGTCAACGATCCTGCCTGGGTGCGCAATTCGCCGGAGAAGATCTTCGTCACCGAATTTTCCGACCTGATGCCGAAGACGTTGATCACCAAGGACCCGGCCGAAATCCGCCGCTTCCGCGACGAGATGGGCGACATCATCCTGAAGCCGCTCTACGGCAATGGCGGCGCTGGCGTCTTCCATTCGACCCGCGACGACCGCAATCTCTCCTCGCTGCTGGAGATGTTCGGCCAGATGTTCCGCGAGCCCTTCATCGCCCAGCAATATCTGCCCGACGTGCGCAAGGGCGACAAGCGCATCATCCTGGTCGACGGCGAATTCGCCGGCGCCATCAACCGCGTCCCGGCCGAGCATGACAGCCGCTCCAACATGCATGTCGGCGGCCGCGCCGAGGCGACCGAGCTGACGCCGCGCGAAAAGGAAATCTGCGAACGGATCGGCCCGGCATTGCGTGAGCGCGGCTTCCTGCTCGTCGGCATCGACGTGATCGGCGATTACATGACCGAGATCAACGTCACCTCGCCGACCGGCATCCGCGAGGTCAAGAAGTTCGGCGGCGCCGATATCGCAGCCCTGCTCTGGGATGCGATCGAGCGCAAGCGCGGCTGAGCCTGCGGCTCCAGCCCCACGCCTGCTGTGACCGGGTACAACCCCGGTCACCATTCATATCCGAAAACGTTCCTTTATCGTTCTTGTTTTATTCCTGCTTCCGTGCCAGATTGCAACCGGTGGCCCTGAACGGTTGCGGGCGGTATAAGAGTTTGCGGGCAGGGGATGGGCATATGGTCGCGCGTGTCAGTACGGTGGCATTCCAGGGCATAGAAGGAGTGCCGGTCGAGGTCCAGGTCATGATCGCGCCCGGCAAGATCGGCATGCAGATCGTCGGCCTGCCCGACAAGGCGGTGGCCGAAAGCCGCGAGCGGGTGCAGGCCGCCCTTCACGCCTCCGGCCTGGCGCTGCCGGCCAAGCGGGTGACCGTCAATCTGGCGCCGGCAGACCTGCCGAAAGAAGGCTCGCACTTCGACCTGCCGATCGCACTGGCCTTGATGGCGGCGCTCGGCGCCATTCCCGCCGATGCGCTGTCGGATTATGTTGTCGTCGGCGAGCTCAATCTCGACGGCACGATCGCCGCCATTGCAGGCGCGCTGCCGGCCGCCATCGGCGCCAATGCGCTTGGCAAGGGGCTGATCTGCCCGGCCGAAAGCGGCGCCGAGGCCGCTTGGGCCGGCGCCGACGTTAATATCCTCGCCCCGCGCAGCCTGATTGCCCTTGCCAATCATTTCCGCGGCACCCAGGTACTGTCGCGGCCGGAGGCGTCGATCCGCGCCAATGCCGCCAACCTGCCGGATCTTGCCGAGATCAAGGGCCAGGAAAGCGCCAAGCGCGCCCTCGAAGTGGCGGCCGCCGGCGGCCATAATCTGTTGATGGTCGGGCCTCCCGGCTCCGGCAAATCGATGCTGGCGGCAAGGCTGCCGTCGATCCTGCCGCCGCTTTCGGCGGCCGAGCTGCTTGAGGTGTCGATGGTCCATTCGATCGCCGGTGAGCTTTCCGGCGGCAAGCTCTCCGATCGCCGGCCCTTCCGCACCCCGCATCATTCCGCCACCATGGCGGCGCTGGTCGGCGGCGGCATCCGCGCCCGGCCCGGCGAAGCCTCGCTTGCCCATCACGGCGTGCTCTTCCTCGACGAGTTTCCGGAATTCACGCCACAGGCGCTCGATGCGCTGCGCCAGCCGCTCGAAGGCGGCGAATGCGTCATTGCCCGCGCCAATCACCGCGTCTCCTATCCGGCGAAATTCCAGCTGATCGCCGCAATGAACCCCTGCCGCTGCGGCATGGCCGGCGAGCCCGGCCACACCTGCGTCCGCGGCCCGCGCTGCATGAGCGACTACCAGGCCCGCATCTCCGGCCCGCTGATGGACCGCATCGATATCCGCATCGACGTGCCCGCCGTCTCCGCCGCCGATCTGATCCGCCCGATGGCGGCTGAAGCGAGCGCCGACGTCGCCCGCCGCGTCGCCCGCGCCCGCGAATTCCAGCAAGAGCGCTTCGAGGCCGCTGGCGCCAAAGGCATCGGCACCAACGCCCGCTGCTCCACCGCCATGATCGAGAAACTCGCCGAACCCGACGCCGGCGGCCTGCAGCTCTTGCGCGACGCCGCCGAAAAAATGAAATTCTCCGCTCGCGGCTATCACCGCGTCCTCAAGGTCGCCCGCACCCTGGCCGACCTCGACGACAAACCGACGGTCGGCCGCCTGCATCTGGCTGAGGCGATTTCTTACAGGATTGCCGGGGAGAGGCTGACGGCGGCGGCGTGAGAAGAAGCGCGGATGCGCGCAGATATTTTGACGCATTGGTCCTCAGGGCCACTCACCAATCTGCCGAGCGCGCTGGTGCTGATGGTCGCCCTCAGCGAAATTCCAGCTGCCTCGGACGATGAAGCATCCCTCTGTGTTGATTATCCGTTAGGGGTAAAGGCCTCTCCTCATTTCGTCGCACTTTACAATATTAGCTCCGGCTGAAAAAATTTCGGGAAGAATGTCTGTCCGTTCGACATGGTCGGTCGGAGGCGACGGATGAGAAAGGCTACCGGGGATGTAGATGAGTAACGAATATCCGGGCTCAAATGCCAACCCATTGGAGGTTCTAGACTTGGCGAATGCCTACTCTCGCGCTTCCAAACTCCTATTCAGGAAGGGTCAGAAGCAAATTGCACTATCCATTGCCCCGGCTCGAATGTGCGCCATTCACGCTATCGAACTCTACTTAAATGCCTTCCTGCGCCATGAGGGCGTTGCTCCAGAGGATATACGAGGACGGCTGCACGACCTCGCGGAGCCAACGTTCGTTGACAAACTCAAACTGAGAAAAAAGACCGCCCAGCATCTCGAGGCAATGACAGCAAAGCGTGAGTACCTCATTTCGCGCTATGCTCCGGAGCGGACGAGCGAGCACACCGAGCTGACGCGTTTGACCGCGACGCTGGCGGAAGTCATGGCGAAGGTTGGCAAACACTTGCATTCAACGAGCTCAGGTGGACATCGACCATCGTCATTGCGGACTACCACAGAACTTTCGTCCCACTTCGGTTGGAACGCAGGTGACGGCACAAAAGAAAGGGCGCCGAAGCGCCCCGATATTCTGCAGGATAAATTGCCGGCGGAATCGTCCGGCCCCAGCCACCTTTAGCTCCCCAGCCCCTCAAACAATGCCGTCGAGAGATAGCGCTCAGCAAAGGACGGGATGATCACGACGATGTTCTTGCCGGCATTCTCCGGACGGACGCCGACCTTGATCGCTGCGGTCAGTGCCGCACCCGAGGAGATGCCGACCGGCACGCCTTCCAGCCTGGCGACCAGGCGCGCCTGTTCGAAGGCCTCGTCGTTGGTGACGGTGACGACCTCGTCGTAGATGCCGGTGTCGAGGATTTTTGGGGCGAAACCGGCGCCGATGCCCTGGATTTTGTGCGGGCCGGGATTGCCGCCGGAGAGGATAGGGGAATCGGCGGGCTCGACGGCGATGATCTGGATTTCGGGCTTATGGCTTTTCAGCACCTGGCCGACGCCGGTGATGGTGCCGCCGGTGCCGATGCCGGAGACGAGGATGTCGACCGTGCCGTCGGTGTCGTTCCAGATTTCCTCGGCGGTCGTCTTGCGGTGGATTTCGGGATTGGCGGGGTTTTCGAACTGCTGCGGAATGATGGCGTCGGGAAGCGATTCCGCCAGCTCCTCGGCCTTGGCGATCGCGCCCTTCATGCCCTTGGCGCCCTCGGTCAGCACCAGCTCGGCGCCGAGCAGCGCCAGCATCTTGCGGCGCTCGACCGACATGGTTTCCGGCATGGTGAGGATCAGCCGGTAGCCCTTGGCGGCGGCGGCAAAGGCGAGCGCGATGCCGGTGTTGCCGGAGGTCGGCTCGATCAGCACGGACTTGCCGGGGGTGATCCTGCCCTGCGCTTCCAGGCTTTCGATCATCGCCACGCCGATGCGGTCCTTGACCGAGGCGATCGGGTTGAAGAATTCGAGCTTGCCGATCAGGTTGGCCACCACGCCCTTTTCCCGCGCCAGCTTGTCGAAGCGCACGAGCGGCGTGTTGCCGATGGTCTCGGTGATCGAGGAATAGATGCGGCCGCGGCCGGGCTTGTGCGACATGGGTGCCTCCCTTTGGACTTCGGTCCCTGAAATCGAAAGGAGAATAGGGGCAAAGGCCGAATGAGGCCAGCCCACGTTGATGCCGGCGGAGCCGGAGGCGGAGAAAAAAAGCTTTGAAAACCGTTTCTTGGCGGATGTTTATTTCAGGCCGCCCGCGTGGCGATGAAGGCGGCGGTGCCGGCCAGGATGCCGGCCGCAACCCGGTTCAGCGTCTGCAGGGCGCGCGGCTGTTTCAGCATCGTGCGGGCCCGCGAGGCGAGCAGCATATAGGGCACGAGCACGGCAATCAGCACGACGAAGGTGACGGCAAGCAGCATCGCATAGTCGCTGAGGCTGATATTGCCGATATCGATCAGCGTCGGCGCCAGCGCGACATAGAAGAGCATGGTCTTTGGATTGCCGAGCGTCACCAGCAGACCGGAGAGGAAGGACAGGCCGATATTGCTGGATTTCTTCGCCGCGATGTCCTGCGGCAGCAGCCCCGCCGTCCAGAGTTTCCAGGCAATATAGGCGAGATAGAGGGCACCGGCGATCTTGATGACGAGGAAGACCTCGGTAAAAGTCTGCGCCACGAAGGCAAGGCCGAGAATGACGGCGGTGAGATAGGTCATGTCGCCGAGCACCAGGCCGAGCCCCATGAAGAAGGTCTCGCGGAAATTTGAGCCGAGCGCGCGGGCGACGATGGCGGTAATCCCGGGTCCGGGAATGGCGGCTGCGATGAACAGCGCTCCGGCATAGGCGAGCAAGGCGGCAAGGCTCATGTGTGGCTCCTTTTTCCCGGTGTTTTATATCCGGTCAGCCTTGCCATCAATCGGCCGGCGTTGATGGGTCCATCACCAGAAGAAATGCCTGCCGCCCTGTGCCTGCCTTCCTCTGGTCAGCCCTGAAGCGCCCGCGGCCGCAGCCAGCGCGGCGTCCAGCCGAGGTTCATGCCGGCCGCGGCAAGCAGGATGATGGCGGCGCCCGCGATCTGCATCGGCTGCAGCGCGTGGCCGAAGGCCAGCCGGTCGACGAGGATCGCGGCGATCGGATAGAGGAAGGACAAGGCCCCGGTCAGATGCGTCGGCAGCCGCTGGATGGCGCCGTAGAGCAGCACATACATCAGCCCGGTATGGACGACGCCGATGGAAACGAGGATCGCCCAGCTTCCGGCATCCTGAGGCGGCTGCGAAAAATCCGTGATCGGCGCCAGCATCAGCATGCCGGTTACGACCTGGATCAGCGCGATCAGATGCGGCGGCGTGCCCTTCAGCCATTTGGCGGCAAGCGCTGCCAGCGCGTAGAAGAAAGCCGCGCCCAGCGCCATCAGGATGCCGAGGCCGTAGCTCTCGAACGTATCGCCGCTTCCGCCCGGTTTTGCCTGGACGATCGCCATCATGCCGGCAAAGGCGAGCGTCAGCCAGAACAGCTTGGCGGCGGTGATCTTCTCGCCGAGAAACAGCGCGCCGAGCACCAGCAGCATGAAGGGCTGGGTGTTGTAGACGGTGGTGGCGATCGAGATCGTCGCATGCGAATAGGAGGCGAAGAGCAGCAGCCAGTTGACGACGATGGCGATGCCGCCGAAAACGGCGATGGCGAAGGTGCGCAGCGAGAGGATGCCCGGCCGCAGCAGCCCGAGCGCGCCGCAGATGACAAGCAGGGTGAGGGCGCCGAACAGGCAGCGCCAGAAAACGACGCCGCTGACCGGCTGGCCCGACATGACGACGAACCAGCCGATCGTCCCCGAGATCAGCATCGCTGCCGTCATCTCCGCCGTGCCTCTTTTGATATCGCCGCTCATGATCGCCTCCGTTTTGCTGGGGTGATAATATTGCGGCGACAAGCGAAATTATATAAGGATAAAAATGGACTTCATCGCTGCAGCCTAATAATAAAAGGGAAAGACGCGGTCATGCCTAACGATGCCCAGCCGCTTGATGAAATCGATCAGGCCATTCTCGAAGCGCTGGCCGGCAATGCCCGGATCTCGCTGAAGGAGCTGGCACAGCAGGTGGGGCTTTCCTCGCCGAGTGCTGCCGAGCGCCTGCGCCGGCTGGAGGAGCGCGGCGTCATCAAGGCCTTCACCATCGATCTCGATCCCGCCGCGGTCGGCTATCCCCTGCAGGCGATCGTCCGCGTGCGGCCGCTGCCGGGGCAGTTGCATATCGTCGAGCGCCTCATTCAGGAAATTCCTGAAATCGTCGAATGCGACAAGGTGACCGGCGAGGATTGTTTTATCGCCCGCCTGGTCATCCGCTCGATGGCGGAACTCGACGGCCTCCTGGACAGGGTCGCCGAACGCGCCGAGACCAACACCGCGATGATCAAAGCCTCGCCGGTCAAGCGCCGCCTGCCGCCGCTGTCACGTGGGAAATAGATCGACGAAACAGCTTAGAAATCCGCCATCGGCGAGAGCATCGCCGGAGAATGCGGGGCGGCGTCGCCGAGCCCGCGCAGCATCAGCACCGTGCCGCTTTCAAACAGCTGCGGCGCGCCCGTCCAGCCGAGCTTGTCGGGACGGAAGAGCACTTCGACGGTCGCCGAGGCAATGTCGAGGCCGCCGAGAATCGCGGCAAGCGACGGGATCTCCGCTGCCACGACATCGAGAAGGCTGAAGCGGCCTGTCCCATCCATCTTCCAGGCGATGACGGCCTGGCAGCCTTCCAGGAAGCTGATGCGGACATCGGGATCGAGCTGCGTGTTAATGAGAAACATCGCCGCATTTGCGGTCACCGAGAGCGTCGTCGAAACCGGGCTGCGTGCTTTCAGCAGCACTTGCAGCAGGGCGAGATCGTCCGCATTCGCCGGCAAAAGCGGCCGAGCGGGTGTGGCGCCAATCGCGGGGGCAGGTGCCGTTCCCTCATATCGGTTCAGTGGTATCGCGCGAAATCCGTAAGCTTCGTAGAGCGACGGCTTATCGGTGTAGAGGATGACGGCTTCGAAGCCCTGCCGCTCGCACCAGTCGAGCGCCTTCACCGTCAGATCGCGATAAAGCCCGCGGCCGCGCCACTGCGGCCGCACCGCGCCGGATTGCAGCCCGGCGGCATGGACGATCCTGCCATTGAGGACGAAGGGGAGCGCAAAGGCCGAGAGATTGGCCGCAAGCTCGCCCTCGGCATCGAACCAGCCGAACGGCATGCTGGTGGGATCGGGACCGCCAAGCTGCTGCAGCGGACCGATATCGATGCCGAAAATATCCTGGAGCAGGCGGACAAGCGCCGCCCATCCGGCGGCATCGCCGAAATAATCCTGCCGGAAGGTCAGGCCCGCGCTGTCGGGGCGCTTCGTCATCACACGCCGGTGGAGCCGAAGCCGCCTGCGCCGCGTGCGGTTTCGCTTGCCGCGGTGATCTCGGCCACTCGCGCCTGGGTCACCGGCGCGATCACCATCTGGGCAATGCGCATGCCGCGCTCGATAACAAAAGCCTCTTCGCCGAGATTGGCGAGCAGCACCTTCACCTCGCCGCGATAGTCGCTGTCGACGGTGCCGGGTGAATTCAGGCAGGTGATGCCGTGCTTGAAGGCAAGGCCGGAGCGCGGCCGCACCTGGCCTTCGAACCCTTCGGGGATCTCGAAGATGAAGCCGGTCGGCACCAGCGCCCGTTTGCCGGGCGCAAGCGTCAGCGGCGCATCCGCGTCGACGGCGGCGCGCAGGTCCATGCCGGCCGCTCCCTTGCTTTCATAGGCGGGCAGGTCGAGGCCTTCGCCATTGGCCAGGCGGATGAGGTTCAGCGTCGGGCGCGTGTCGTGATGAATGGTCATGGCCCATTACTTTGCGCCCGCAGCGCCGAGGTCAATTGCAATGCCGGGCTTTAATCGTTAGATACGCGGCAATTCCACAGGATTCATAGTATGGCCGAAAGTCTCGCCGAGGCGGTCTCCCGCCGCCGCACATTCGCTATTATCGCCCACCCGGACGCGGGCAAGACGACGCTCACCGAAAAGCTGCTGCTGTTCGGCGGCGCCATTCAGCTTGCCGGCGAAGTCAAGGCGAAGAAGGATCGCATGCAGACGCGTTCCGACTGGATGAAGATCGAGCGCGAGCGCGGCATCTCCGTCGTCACCTCGGTGATGACCTTCGAATATAACGACAATGTCTTCAACATCCTCGACACGCCCGGTCACGAGGATTTCGCCGACGACACCTATCGCACGCTGACGGCCGTCGACGCCGCGGTCATGGTCATCGATGCCGCCAAGGGCATCGAGCCGCGCACGCTGAAACTCTTCGAAGTCTGCCGTATGCGCGATATCCCGATCATCACCTTCATCAACAAGATGGACCGCGAAAGCCGCGATCCCTTCGAGATTCTCGACGAGGTGGAGGAGAAGCTGGCGCTGGATACGGCGCCGATCACCTGGCCGATCGGCCGCTCGAAGACCTTCTGCGGCTCCTATCATCTCGCCAACAGCACCGCCCGCGGCTCCGACACCGAAGTCGAGACCACGCCGGTCAATGGTCCGCGGACGGTCGCCGACAGGCTGCCGGAAAACGAACGCCAGGCCTTCATCGATGAGACCGAGCTCGCCATCGAGGCCTGCCGCCCCTTCGACCGCGACTCCTTCCTGGAAGGCCATATGACGCCGGTCTTCTTCGGCTCGGCGCTGCGCAATTTCGGCGTTCGCGACCTGATCAACGCGCTCGGCGAATTCGCGCCGCCGCCGCGCGACCAGGTGGCCGATACCAGGACGGTGCACGCGACCGACGACAAGATGACGGCCTTCGTCTTCAAGATCCAGGCCAACATGGATCCGAACCACCGCGACCGCATCGCCTTTGCCCGCATCTGCTCCGGCAAGCTCGAACGCGGCATGAAGGCGCGGCTCGCCCGCACCGGCAAGCAGCTCGGCCTGACGGCGCCGCAATTCTTCTTCGCCTCGCAGCGCCAGCTCGCCGATACCGCCTATGCCGGCGACGTCGTCGGCATTCCCAATCACGGGACGCTGCGCATCGGCGATACGCTGACCGAGGGCGAATCGCTGGTCTTCCAGGGCGTGCCGAACTTCTCGCCTGAGATCCTGCGGCGCGTGCGCCTGGAAGACGCGATGAAGGCGAAGAAGCTCAAGGAGGCGCTGCAGCAGATGGCCGAGGAAGGCGTTGTCCAGCTGTTTTCGCCGGAAGACGGCTCGCCGGCGATCGTCGGCGTCGTCGGCGCCCTGCAGCTCGACGTCTTGAAGGAGCGGCTGATGGCCGAATACGGCCTGCCGGTCTCCTTCGAAATGTCGCGTTTCTCCGTCTGCCGCTGGATCTCCGCCGATCAATCGGCCGATCTCGAAAAATTCCTCACCGTCAAACGCGGCGATATCGCCCGCGATCTCGACGGCGATCCCGTCTTCCTCGCCCAGGACGCCTTCTCGCTGCGTTACGAGGCAGAGCGCTATCCGGCGATCAAGATGGTCGCCATCAAGGAATATCACGCCGCCAAGGCGGCGTGATCATCATCCGGTCAGCCGTTCCGCCAGGAAATCGACGACGGCGCGCACCGCCGGCAGTTGGCCGCGCCGATGCGGCATCAGGATCGTCGTCTCGATGCTGCCGGCCGTCCATTCCGGCAGCACCCGCACCAGCCGCTCTTCGGCCAGCGCCTTCCGGCAGACCGATGTCGGAAGGCAGGTGATGCCGAGCCCGGCCACCGCCGTTTCCATCAGCACATAGGGCTCATCCGCCGCCATGACCGACTGCAGTGTGACGAGAGCCTCGTCGCCGCCATCGGAGGTGAGCCGCCATTGATTTTCCGTCAGGCTGGTCAAGATCGTTGCATGCTCCGCCAGCTCCTCCGGCCGGCGCGGTTGCCCATGGGCGCTGATATAGTCGGGCGAAGCGAGAATGAAGAAAGGGTGGCGGGCGAGCTTGCGCTGCACCAGCGCCGAATCCGGCAGGGGCGCACGATGGCTTCGCAGTGCGATGTCGAAGCCTTCCTGCACGATGTCGACGAAACGGTCCGTCACGTGCACGGAGAGCCGGAGCTTCGGATAGCGGGCCGCCAGCGCCGGCAGATGCTCCGTCAGGGTGAACTGCGCCGTCGGCACCGAGGCCGTCAGGCGAACGCTGCCGGCAGGTTCGGCCAGATGCCGCCGCACGATGCCCTCGGCCATGTCAGCCTCGATGATCGAGGCCTGGGCATGCTGAAAGAATTCGCGCCCGAGCTCGGTCAGCGCGAAGCTGCGTGACGTGCGCTGGATCAGCCGCACGCCGAGCCGCCGCTCCAGCTCCGCGACCCGCTTGCTGACCGTCGATTTCGGCATGCCGAGATGTCTCGCGGCGGCGGTAAAACTGCCGCTGTCGACGGCCTGGACGAAGAGATGCAGATCGTTGAGGTTGAAAAGCGCCATTGCCATCTTCCAGATATGTGGACATTGCGATGCAATTATAGCCTCTACCGCATGATCGTCCACATCTTCACATTGATCCTGTCCAAACGGGTTCAATTCTAAAAGGAACGACTGATGTCACCCATATTGTTTTACGGCGTGCCGGAGGGCTGCTCCTTCGGCTCGATCGTCGCGCTGGAATGGTCCGGCCTGCCTTATCGGCTCTGCCGCGTCGAGATGCCGGAAGTGGTTTCCACCGATGAATACAAGCAGATCAATACAGTCGGCGAGACGCCGTCGCTGCTGCTCGAGGATGGCAGGACGATCTGCGAAAGCATGGCGATCCTCAACCATATCGGCGCCCGTGCGATTGGCAGCGGTCTGGGCTTTGCGCAGGGGTCGGAGGATTTCGATCGTCAGAACCAGATGCTTGCCTTCCTCAACACCAGTTTCTTCGCAGCCTTCGGCCCGCTCTGGTATGCGTTGGAACACCCGCTGGAGCCGCAGCAGAAACAGGCGCTTACGGCCTACGGCACCGCCGCGGTCGAAAAGGCGCATCATACGCTGGAGCATCTGCTTGCTGGCCGCGAATGGCTTCTCGGCAACGGCCCGAGCCTGGCCGATGCCTATTTCGTCGGCATCGCCCGCTGGAACGATTTTCACAAGGTCGTCAACCGCAGCCAGTTTCCCGGCCTGCATCGCCTCTATGAGCGTATGCAGCAGGAGCCGGCCGTGCGCTTCGCCCATGCGATCGAGCATCGGCAGGAAGCGAAAAGCAGCGGCGCTTTCCTCGGTGAAGTCGATCTGGCCGAAGCTCTCGGCCGATTGAAGCAGGCGGCCTGAATCGTGTGGCCATCGCAGCTTCGGGTGCGATGGCCATGGCCCTCAGCCGGCGGCAACGATCTCGATTTCGACGAGCCAGTCGTCGCGCAACGTTTCGACGATGATCGCCGTGGTCGGCACGGCGCGGCCGCCAAGCGCCCGGAGGCGGGCATTCTGGTTTGCCTCGACGAAGGCGCCGTCGCGGAGATAGCTCGTCAGCCGCACGATATTGTCCACCGTCATATCGGCCGAGGCGAGGATGGTGCCGAGGTTGGACCAGATGAGATCCAGCTGCCCTTCAAGGCCGTCCGCCGCCATTCCCCTTTCATCGAGGCCCATCGTGCCGCTGACGAAGAGCAGCCTGGCGGGATGTCTGACCTCTAGCGCATGGATGTAATCGGGGCTTGCCGGGTAGATCCCGCGTGCCGGATTGTGCTCGATTGTCTCCATCAGTCTCCCTCCTTCCAGAATATTCTGTTGAGAAAGGCCAATATTGCTGATTATTCTTCGGCAGAAAGGAGATTTGCCGAATGGGAAAAAATACAGACGATCTTCGGCAGAAGCGTCCGCAGCCGCCGGTCATCGATGCTTTCGACCGAAAAATATTAGCCGCGCTCGCCGCCGACAGCGGCCAGAGCTATCAGAGGCTCGGCGAATCGGTCGGCCTCTCGGCGCCGGCCGTGCATGAGCGCGTGCGCCGGCTCAAGCAATCGGGCGCCATCAAAGGCGTACATGCGGCACTGGATGGAGCAGCCCTTGGCAAGCCGCTGCTTGCCTTCGTGCATGTCGAGGCGGCGGGCTGGGGCAAGAGCGAGCGGCTGATGCAGGTCCTGCGTTTTCCAGAGGTCGAGGAAATGCATTCGGTTGCGGGTGACGCCAGCGTTCTCTTCAAGGTCCGAACCGCAAGCCCACAGGCATTGGAGGCATTTCTGGCGCAGATCCATGCCGTTCCCGGTGTCACCGGCACTCGCAGCTATATCGCTCTTTCCACCTATCTCGAGCGTCCGGTGCAGGCTGGCGTCACGGATAGCTGGCCAGATCTGCCGGCACAGGAATAGCTGGCGGCGTTTCGCCGTCAATGTTCCTCGATCCTCGACTCCAGCTATTTTTCCCGCAGCGCGCGGCGGAAACTCTGCGTGATCGGCTCGGCCAGATAGGAAAGCACGGTGCGGGCACCCGTCCGGATCAACGCTTCGCTCGACATGCCGGGCATGAGCTTGCGGCCCTCCAGCTTGGCAAGTTCGCTCTTGTCGATCAGCACGGTTGCGGCGAAATAGGGCGCCCCGCTGCGCTCCTCCACCATCCGGTCGGCCGAGACGATCTCGACGACGCCCTCGAGCGGCGGCAGGTTGTAGCGGGCAAAGGCCGGGAAGCTGACGCGTGCGCGCTGCCCGGGCGCGATCGTCTCGACATCCTCCGGCCTGACCATGGCCTCGACCACGAGCTGCTGCCCGAGCGGCACGACCGTCATCAACGTCTCGCCGGGTTTGACGACGCCGCCTGCTGTATGGACCTTCAGGTCCATGACAATGCCGTCAACCGGTGCGACGACATTGGTGCGGGAAAGCACGTCCTTGGCGGCGCGCTCCTCCTGCCTGAGGTCGAACAGTTCCGCCTCGACCTTGCTCAGCTCTTCGACCGCCTCGTTCAGCCGCAAGGTGCTGAGATTGAGGATTTGCATGTCGATCTCGGCCATGGCGCTCTTGGCGCGGGCAATGGCCGCGACATTGGTCGCACGTTCGCCCTCGACCTCCCGCTGCTGCCGTCTGAGCAGCAGCCACCGCTCCCGGGTGACAAGGCCGCGTTTGAGGAGACTTTCAAGGTCCTTGGTTTCCCCCTCGAACACCTCGATCTGCTTGTCCTCGGTGACGATCAGCTGCTCCAGCCCCGTGATCTCTTCCTGGGTCTGACGACGGCGCTGGCTGAGAATTTCCCGCTCGTCCTTCAAATTGTGGTGCTTCGCCGCGAAGACATCGCGCTGGGCGGCCACCGCGTCCTTTGCCGACCGGGTCGGGTTTGCCAGCAAGGCCGGATCGAACTCGATCTCGGCCTTGTCGTCCCGCTCGGCCCGCAGACGGGCGGCCAGCGCCTCACGCGTTGCGATCCGGTTCTGGAGCAGATCGAGCTTCGTCCTCGCCTGCGTGCCGTCGAGCTGGATGAGCACCTTGCCCGCCTTGACGATATCGCCATTGGCGGCGTTCAGATCGGCGATGATGCCGCCTTCCAGATGCTGGATGAGCTTGCGGTCGCCGGCAACCTTGATGACACCAGGCGCCACCGCGGCGCTGTCCAGCGGGGCGAGTGTCGCCCAGCCCCCGGCCATGCCGAAGAACAGGAAGATGATCGCGAACCCTGTGACCGTTACGCCTGTCAGACGCAGGGGGGCTGGCGCAGGCGGGGGCGAAACCGGTAACGGGACGACCTTCATGTCCGTCATGGCTGTTTCGTTCCTTGCTGCTTCGCCACGATCGTCGGCATCTGCGCGACCTTGCGGACGCGTGCGGCGAGTTCATTGAAGACATGGTCGCGCGGACCGAACAGGTCCTGCTGGCCGCGGTTGAGGACCAGGATCTTGTCGACGGTTTCCATGATGTTCGGTCGGTGCGCGATCAGGATAACGGTCGTGCCCGCCGCCTTGACCGTGCCGAGCGCTGCGATCAAGGCCTCTTCACCCTCTCGGTCGAGGTTCGAATTGGGCTCGTCCAGGATGATGAGCGCCGGATCGCCGTAGAGCGCCCGCGCCAGGCCGATGCGCTGGCGCTGTCCGCCCGACAGCACCGCGCCGGATTCGCCGATCTCGGTCAAGTAACCCTTCGGCAGCCCTTTGATCAGATCGTGGACGCCCGCCAGCCGCGCTGCCTTGACCGCCTTGTCGAAGACTATGGGACTGACGGTGGCGAAGCGGCAGATATTTTCGCAGACGTTCCCGGCGAAAAGCTCGATGTCCTGCGGGAGATAGCCGACATGATGACCGCGGTCCTCCGCCGCCCATTGGGCGACATCCATGCCATCGAGCAAAGCCCGCCCGCCGGAAGGGCGCCAGGCCCCGGCCAGGATGCGTGCCAGGCTGGTCTTGCCGGCCCCGCTCTGGCCGATCAAAGCCATGGATTCACCCGGTTCGAGACGGAAGTTGATCCCTTTCAGAATATGTTCGCTGCCCTGTCGGGCAAGCACGATGTTGTCGGCCTCGAACCGGCCTGTCGGCCGCGGCAGCGCCAGAACCGGTGTGGCCTCGGGGTGCTGGCCGGCGACGGCGGTGAGACGCCGGTAGGCGGCCCGCGCGCCGACCGTCGCCTTCCACGTGCCGATCGCCTGCTCGACCGGCGATAGCGCGCGGCCCATCAGGATGGAGGCGGAGACCATGATCGCCGGGGAAGCCTCGTTTTGCAGGACGAGATAGGCCCCGAGGCCCAATATCCCCATCTGCAGGGCCAGCCGGTGACAACGGGCAATGGCCGAGATGATCCCGCCGCGGTTGGCGGCAAGAACCTGGCCCCTGTTTGCCTCGTCCTGCTGCACCTTCCAACCCTCGAGCAGCGGCTTCAGCATGCCCATTGCCTGGACGACCTCGGCGTTGCGGATCGCTGCCTCGGCCTGGGTGTAGGCCCGCGACTGTGCGCTGGTCGCCTCGGTCAACGGCTTGCGTGTCAGCCATTCGTTGAGCAGGGCCAGCGCAAACAGCACCGCCCCGCCCGACAGCGCCAGCCAGCCCAGCCAGGGATGCATGAAGAATATGGCGGCGAAAAACAGCGGCGCCCAAGGCGCATCGAGGATCGGGAAGATGCTCGGGCTGGTGAAGAAATTCCGGACCTGATCGAGGTCGCGCAGCGGGCGGGCATTGGCCTGGCCGGGCGCCGAGGCGGCGTATTCCACCGATGCCGTCAGCAGAACGGGCGCCAGCCGCGCGTTCATCCACGCTCCGACGGTTGCCAGAAGGCGACCGCGCACCACCTCCAGCCCCGCCATTGCCGCAAGTGCGCCTGCCGCCATCAGCGACAGCATCAGCAGCGTCTCGAGGCTGTGGCTGGACAACACCCGGTGATAGACCTGGAGCATGTAAAGCGCCCCGGTCAGCATCAGGACGTTGATGCCGCCGCTGAACCAGATAAGCGGCCGGATGGCCCGTCTGGCTTCTTTCATCACCACCTGAAGCGCCGGGGGCGGCTGTTTGGTTTTCATCTTTTCTATCTCTGGTACTCGAGATCACACCCTTGCAATGCATGACGGGGGCAGCGGAGCGGATGCTGCCCCCGTTGGTGACACGTCAGGCGACGTCGACGAGGATGTGTTGCATCTCCGTCTGGTCCCCGTCCGCATCGACCACCTGGAAGGCGAAGTCGAGGTTGGCGTCCGGCGTCTGGGTCACGGTGGAAGTGAAGCCGATGTCGGTGATCTTCAGCACGTCGTTGTCGGTGGCGTCGAAGTTCACCAGACCGGTGGTCGCATTGCTGCCGCCGTTGGCGCCGGTCACCCTGTTGAGGTCGATCGCGGTATTGTTGCCGGTGATCCCGTTGCCCGACTGCATGATCTGCGCGCCCTGCAGCACGTAGTCTTCGTCGGCCGCATTGTAGTCGTTCTGCTCGACGATCACGAGGCCGTCATTATTGTCGAGCGTGAACTCGCTGCTGTAGGGAGCCGGGACCTGGCCGGTCTTGTAGATGTCGGCGTTCGACACATACATGGCCCGCGTGATCGTGGCATTGTCGTCGCTGTTGCCGGCGATGTTGTCGGCGCCGTTCAAATCGATCAGGTTGAGGATCAGCATCAGGTCTTCGCTGTTGCCGATACCGTCGAACTTGATGGCCATCGCGCCGGCAGTCGCCGTCGGGGTGGTGGCCTCGGTAGCGATGCCGACATTGCTGCTGAAGAACCGCAAGGTCAGCAGTTCGTCTTTCTGGATCGTGTCGCCGGCGACGCCGTTGGTGCTCTGCGTTGCAGAGACCCACGTCTCATTGCTGTTGCTCACCATCTCGTGACCGCCGACGGTGAAGGTGGAGTCAGCGGACGTGCCCTCGCCATCGTTCGTCAAGCGGAATGGGTTGGCCCTGTTGACCAAGTTGCCGGTGAACTGCACGTAGAAGTCTTCATCAGGTGATGTGTCCGGGTCATCCTCCTGCAGCAGTTCCACCACGATTTGCGGATGGCCGGTATTGCTCGTCGGCTCCTTGGACAGGAGCTCGCTGGTATGCAGAATGTCGAAGCTGAAGCCTTCCAGCGGGTCTGACAGGGTGATGGTATAGGTGTCGGCCGCCTTGTCGAAGATGAGGGTGCCGCCTGCCGTGCCGATCTGGTCGCCGGCCGCCGGATCCCTGTCGTAGGTGAAGGTGAAGTTGAACGTTGCGGAGGTGAGGCTCTCCGACGCCAGCGTCACATTCGAGCTGAGGAGACTGCCGCTGCCGCCGCCGGTAATCGTGCCGGTCAGTCCGATCTGGACGCCGGCCGCCACGAGATCTTGATCGACGAAGTCGGAGCCATTCGTATAGAAGGCAGCCGGGTGAATATCCGCGCCGATATTGTAGCCGAAGGCGCCGCTAGCCGAAGCGTTGAGCGCGTTGGCCAGGGTTTCGTGCTGAATACCTGCGGTACCGGGGTCGCCGTCAAACGGCACCGTGATCGTCGGGCCGTCATCCTCGAAGTGGAGGTTCTGGCCGATATTGTGGGTGGCGGTGGCCTGATCGCCGTCGCCGTCGGTGATGGTCGCCGTCAGCGTGACGAGGTCGTCGGCAGCCAAAGTCCGGCTGTCATCCGGGTTGCTGGCGTCGGCATGGATGATTGCCCGTGCCTGGTCGAGGGTGACGATGCCGAGAGCACTGACGCTGACGGTGAAGACAACAGGACCGCCGGCCCCGGCGCGGCCGACGACGCTGCCGCCTTCGAGGAAGAGCAGCACGGATTGACCAGTTTCCGTGTCGGTGAGGCCGCTGACATTGTTGAGCGCGTTGATGCCGAGCGCATAGGTGATGTCGTCGCCATCTGCCCCGGCATTTGAGGTGAAGGAGGTCGAGAAGTCGCCGGTGGCATTGGTCGCCAGGGTGGTCTCGTCGACTGTCAGATTCGGCGGACTGCCGGTTGCCGTGATCGCCGGCCCGTCATCCTCGAAGTTGAGGTTCTGGCCGATATTATGCGTGGCCGGGGCGGGATCGCCGTCATTGTCGGTGATGGTCGCCGTCAGGGTGATGAGGTCGTCGGCAGCCAGGGTCCGGCTGTCATCCGGGTCGCTGGCATCGGCGTGGATGATTGCCCGAGCCTGGTCGAGGGTGACGACGCCGGCAGCATTAACGCTGACGGTGAAGACAACAGGACCGCCAGCGCCGGCGCGGCCGACGACATTGCCGCCTTCGAGGAAGAGCAGCACCGATTGGCCGGTTGCGGTATCGGTGAGGCCGCTGACATTGGTGACCTGGCTGATGCCGAGCGAATAGGTGATGTCGTCGCCATCGGCCCCGGCATTTGAGGTGAAAAAGGTCGAGAAGTCGCCGGTGGCATTGGTCGCCAGGATGGTCTCGTCGACCGTCAGGTTCGGCGGGGTGCCGGTTGCGGTAATCGTCGGCCCGTCATCGTCGAAGTTGATGAAGGAGCCAACCTCTTCGTTATGAGCGTTGCTGACCTCACCGCCGAAATGCACTTCCTTGACGTCGAAGAAGTCCTTCTCGGTGTCGATATTCTTGATGGTGAAGCGATCGAAGGTTCCGCCAACGCCGCCCGCGGTGGTGAAATCGACCGTCACGCCCTCGCCGACATCCTCGAGGATCAGTCCGTTGCCGTTGAGATTGACCGTGATGCCGAGCTCTGCCGCCGTTTTTGTCTCACCGTTCAGTTTGAACGTCACGCCGGTGATGTTGATCTCGTTATCGTTGTCGTCAGTGGGGAAGTCAGCGCCTTCCACATTGTCGTCGTTATTATAGGCGTGGATCTCGATGTCGGCGACGGTGCCGGTCGGGGTCGATTGCGAGATCGAGAAACCGGCGCTGGAGACGTTCTCGAGGTGTGAGCCGTAGTCGGGCGCGATCGGCGTGTCGGTAAAGTCCTTGCCCGCGCTCTGGGTGCCGCCGCTGATCAGGTCGATCTGAAGCTCGCGGCCGAAGCGCACGTCTTGAGAGGCGACGCCCAGGCCTTGCGTGCTGACATTGACTTCCGCCTGCACGCCATTGTCGTGCGCCGTGACCAGGATCTTCTGCGGGCTGGCTGCATCGGCGTCGAGAATATACCAGTTGTTGTGTCCGGAAGGGGCGTCGCCAAGTTGGCTGAAATTGACCACCGAGGTTCCGGTGACCGAAGCGAACACCTTATTGGTCAGATCGATGCGGTCGTCGGCGTTGGTTGCGTCGGGATGAAGCAACGGCACGTACTGGACCGTGTACAGGTCGGCATTGGTGGGGCTGGTGCTGATCAGCGCGAGCGAAAAGGCAAGTGCCCCGTTCTCGGCGGGCTCGGCATCCGGGTCGGAAGTGCCAATGACACCGATCACGACGTTTGCATGCGTCGGGTCCTGGAACAGCCAGATATAATTGCCATCGACCGTGCGAATGCCGCTGTTGACGCCGACCGTGGTGGAAAACGGCGTCCCGGAAGCGTTCTGGGTGAGAATCACCGAGGTGATGGTTTCCCCTGCGCTCGCCGAGGCGACGACGAAGTTGGACTGGAAGGCGACCTCCGGTGAGGCTAGCCCGCCCGAGCCATCGCGGCCCAACATATATTGCAGCGTCGTGTTGGTGCTATGCGGCGCAAGCGACGCATCGATATCGTCGTCCTGCAAAGTGGCGGTCTCGTCGATGACGAGGTCCTGGGTTGTGATGTCGAGTGCCATGGAGATTCTCCCTCGGTTAAGTCGCAGGGGGGCGGGCCCCGGATGCCGAATGCACCCGGCAGGTCCACCGCTTGCGCATCGGACTTGCAGCTCCCATCGATCGCGATTGTCTCGCCGATGGAGAGGGACAGTCCGTCTCAATTGGAGGGTATTAAGACCAAAGTCCGCCGTTGATTAAGACCAAAGTCTATGTATAGAGGATGTCATAACAGCAACTCCGAAGTTTACATTCTCATTAATGCAAGACAGAGTTTGTAAAATTCAGAAGAAATACATTTGTGGCTGTGCAACCCCTACCAAACGCGGTGCTAGAATTCCCCTCCAGTTTCTTTATACTATAAGTTGGGGGAAATTTCACTTAGCCAGTTCGAGCTAACGGAGGATCTGTATTGATTTTTAATGGCGATTTTTCTGCTTTTCATGAATGAATACATTGTGTTGACCTTTCGCCGCAAGTCCAACGGCGGACTTGCGGCGCGGCGCCTGGTCGAGCATTCGAGGCGGGTGTCCGGTTGCGACGAGACAAAGCCAAACGAGGTCGAATGAGCAGAGCAGGTATCATCGAGAGCCGGTCGGAAATGGCGCCCTCGATTGTCGCGCGCCACGTCTTTTCAGACGGGCGGCGTTGGAATGTCTCTCAATCCTCGCCGTCGAACCGCGGCAGCGGTTCGATATTCTCCACCCAGGGCAAGGCTGAGCGGCACCATATCTGTTTCGTCGGCATCAGTTCCCGCCGCTGGTCGATGCTGCCGAGACGGATGCCGACGGCGCTGCCTTTACCATTGGTGCGGTAGAGCGGCGATCCGCAAGTCGGGCAGAAGAACTGCCGGCTGAGGCCGCCGCTGTCGCCATATTTGCTGTATTCGCGCGGTTCGCCCGATATCAGCGTGAAGCGTTCCGATCGCGCCGGCGCGGTGACGCGATAGGCCGAACCCGTCAGCTGCTGGCAATCGGTGCAATGGCAAATCGAAACCCGCTCCGCGTCGATCTCCGCCTGATAGCGGATCGCGCCGCAATGGCATCCTCCTGATATATGCATCGGCCCGTCCTCAATCTGCCGGCGGGGCCGCCGGCCGCTCGGCATAAAAGGCCTTGGCATCCGCCGTGAAGGCGGCCCGCTGGTCGGCATTCGTGTAGAACATATGGCCGCCGCGATAGAGCTTCAGCCCGACGCGTCCGCCGGTGAGCGAAGGCGGCAGATGGTCGACGACGTAGCGGCTGACGCCGTAAGGCGTCACCAGATCGCTGTAGCCATGGGCGATCAGCAGATGAAATGCAGAGTTGGAGGCGAGCAACTGCCTGATGTCGTCGGTGGCGCTGGCCTGCAAGCGCGTCCCGCCGCCGCGTCCGCCACTCCATTCCCAGCGCCGGCTGATATCGCCGTCGAGCAGCGAATAGGTCATCTCGGTCTTGAAGCCGAGTTGGCTGCGGGCATAGTCGGCGAAGGCGCCGCCATAGGCGCGGGTGAAACCGTCTAGGATGGCGTCGTCGCCGCGGTCGTAATCCGATTCCGGATAGGGGTCGGGGGCGGCAAAGGAAGCGTCGTAGGGGCTCATCACCGCGCCGCTGCCGCCATCCGAATGTTTGACGAAGGAATTGCCGAGGAAGCCGCGGTTACGCGCCACGATATCCTCAGGGATACCCGTCAGTCCGGCAATCCTGCCATAAAAGGCGGCGGCACTGCTCCCTGTCGGCGGTGGGCCGGCGAGCGTCGTCAGATAGTCGCCGAGCGCGAAGGTTTCCGCCTCGCGCTGCTTTTCTTCGTCAAAGGCGTTGTGCCGGTCGAGTTCGGCGGCCGCCAGCGACGGCAGCTCAAGTGCTGCGCCGAGCGCGAACTGATCGGCGTTGAACATCAGCTGGCCTTCGAGCAAGGGCGAAAGCATGACCGCGCCGGCGACGACGATGCCCTGGCTTTCCTGCAGCACGGAGGCGACCTTGGCGGCGCGGAAGCCGCCATAACTTTCGCCGAGAAGATATTTCGGCGAATTGGACCGGTTGTTGTGCGCGACATAGAGTGCGATCGCCTTGGCGATACTCTGGGCGTCGGAGTTGACGTTATAATAGTTGGAAGCGTCGTCGGCCTTGACCGTCCGGCTCCAGCCGGTGCCGATCGGATCGATCAGCACGAGGTCGGTGAAATCGAGCCAGCTTTGGGGATTGTCGACCAGTTTCGCGTTGGCGCCGTCGCGTCCCTGAGGCCCGAAATCGAGCACTTTCGGTCCGACCAGCCCGAGATGCAGGAAGGCGGAAGCCGCCCCCGGCCCGCCATTGAAGGCAAAGGTCAACGGCCGGTCGGCCCCCGCGTCTTTCGCGACATAGGCGGTGTAGAAAATCGCGCCGGTCCGGGCGCCGTCCTGGCCGAAGAGATCGAGCGTGCCGGCGGTTGCGGTATAGCCGATCTTCCGGCCGCCGATCGTCAGTTCGTGTTCGGTGACGGAATCGGCCGGCAGCAGCTTCAGCACGCCCTCGCGCACGCTGCGCTCGACATTCGCCTTCGGTTGACCGCCGTCCTGTGCCGGAGAAAGGGCAGGGAGCAGCGACGCCGCAAGCGCGGCCAGCAGAAACAGGGGTTTTATACGCAAAAAATGTCTCCTCCGGCGGTGCGGCATGCGGGTTGAGATAGCGTAGCATCCGCAGCAGGCGACCGGCATCAAGAGATGGTGATGGGCCGGTGAGCGAGCAACTGAGTGAGCAAGTGAGCGCGTGAGCGAGCGGCTCAGGATGCCTTCTCGATCGCGCGCACATTCACCTCCAGCGGCCGGCCGGCCTTCCAGCCGTTGATCGCGGCCGCGAGCCCGAGCGCGACGAAGAGAAGCGCACACCAGGAAAAGCTGCCGGTCCAGCCGCGAATGAGGCCGACGATGAGCGGGCCGACGGCGGCAAGGAGATAACCGACGCATTGCGCCATGCCGGAGAGATGGGCGGCGACATCGGGATCGCGCGAGCGCAGCACGATCGTCGTCATCGCCGCCGCGATCAGCCCGCCCTGGCCGATGCCCTGCAGCAAAGCCCAGAGCCAGACCGTCGACAGCGGCGCGAAGAGCAGGCCGAGCAGGGCGACGACGGCGACGCCGCAGAGGCCGGCATTGATCAGCCGTTGATCGCGGCCGCGCACGGCGATATGCGGCACAACAAGGCAGGATGCGGCCTGCACCATCACCGACAGTGAAACGATCACCCCGGCGGTGACGCCGTCGAGCCCGCGTTCGCGCAGGATCGGAACCAGCCAGCCGAAGACGCAATAGGCGAGCGCCGATTGTAGCCCCATGAAGAGCGTCACCTGCCAGGCAAGCCGGTCCTGCCAGAGGCCTTTGACGTGGGTTCCGTTTCGTCTTGCCTGGCCGCTGCTGCGCAGAACCTGCGGCAGCCAGACCAGGCCGACGGCGAGCGCCGGCAGCGCCCAGATGGCGAGCGCACCCGCAAGCGAGCCGCCGAGCGCGTGCTCGAGCGGCAGTGTCAGCCCGGCGGCACTTGCCGCACCCGCGCAGAGCGCCATCGTGTAGAAGCCGGTCATCAAGGCGGTGCGTGTGGCGAAATCCCGCTTGACCAACCCCGGCAGCAGCACGTTGCCGACGGCAATGCAGGCGCCGGCGAGCGCCGTGCCGATGAAGAGCAGCGGCACGGAGGAAAACCCGCGCAATGCAGTGCCAAGGGCGAGAAGCAGCACAACGCCGAGCAGCGTACGCTCCGAACCGAGGCGCTGGGCAAGCCGCGGCGCCAGCGGCGAGAAGGCGCCGAGGCAAACGACCGGCAGCGTCGTCAGCAGGCTGGCGCCGAGCGCTGTGAGACCAAGTTCCGAGCGGATTTCGGGCAGAAGCGCCGAGGCGCTTGAAAAGACCGGACGCAGGTTGAAGGCGATCAGCACCAGGCTGGCGCCGAGCAGGAAACGATCTGCGGCACCGCCCACCGGTGTCGCCTGCGGCAGCGGCAGGCTGCCGGCTTCGGCGTCGATCAGCAGTTCGTCGGCCGGGTCGAGCGTGGCGGTGAGATCGTTGGAAGGCGCATTCATGACAGGATCATCCGGTCGAGGGCGGCGAGAACCGGCGCCATGAAGCGGCGCACCGCCGCATCCGCCTTGTCGGGATCGCCGGTTTCGATCGCGTCGACGATATCGGCATGCGCCTGGATATCCGGTTCGGGAATATCCTTCCCCAGCGTCGCCGCGATGGTCTCAGCGATCGAGGCCGAGAAGAAATCGTAGATCTCGACCATCGCCCGGTTGCCCGACGCGGCGATGACAGCCTTATGGAAGGCGAGGTCGCGCTCGATGAAGCCGGCCTTGTCGCCGCCGTCATAGGTGCCGCGCTCGGCAAGCAGCCGGCGAAGCTCCGTTACCGTCTCCGGCGTCTTGCGCATCGCCGTCAGCCGGGCGGCCTCGACGTCGAGCGCCAGACGCGCCTCGAACTGGTCTCGCAGGCTGGCGCGTCGCGCCATCGTCAGCGGCCGGCCGGCATCGCTGGTCGAGCGGACATAGGTGCCCGACCCCTGCCGCGTTTCGAGATAGCCCTGGGAGACGAGGACGCGTACCGCTTCGCGCACCGTGCCGCGGCTGACGGAGAGCATGGCCGACAGCGAGGCTTCATTCGGCAATTTATCGCCGACCGCCCAGCGTTTGCTGAGGATGTCGCCGCGGATCGCCTCGATCGCCTCATCGGCGAGATTTGTCCTGCTGATCGCACGCATGCAGCCACTCATAAAGTCATCGGATGACTTTATGAGTAATGGACTTTTTTCTTCTCGTCAAAGCAAAATCCGGGCAATAAAAAAGGGCCGCCTCAGCGACCCTTTCCATGAGTTTGGCCTCGAACTGGCCTGGACTGTCAAAGCAGCCCCAGGAAGGCGGGTTTTAGAGCGAGGGCTGCCTCGCTTTCATCACCTCTTCCATGCCCGTTACGAGGTCCGAAATCTCATTAGACATTGGATCACCTTCCTTTCGTTCTGTTGCTGATAGACCCAAGGTAGGCTGATTCTTTCGAGATGCAAGCAGAAATCCCCGTCAATGCCCGGCCTCGGCGGATCCGACCGTTCACAAAAAAACACAGAGCTTTGCTGAATTTGAAGGCGCCGGGCGCCACGAAACCGTCACCTTGCGCTTGCAAACCCGCCGCGCGTTAAGCTGTTATTAGCCTTGACGTTCGACAATTTCAGCATTCCCGCCGAAGCGGCGGCGGGTCCCGGAGCAAAAGCCATGTGTCGCTGGGCAGCCTATCGCGGAGACCCTCTCTATCTCGAGGAGCTGGTATCCTCGCCCGCCCATTCGCTGATCGAGCAGTCCCATTGCGCTACCCGCGCCAAGACGGCGACCAATGGTGATGGCTTCGGCATCGCCTGGTATGGCGACAGGCCCGAGCCCGGCCGCTACCGCGATATCCTGCCGGCATGGTCGGACTGCAATCTGAAGAGCCTGGCGCGGCAGATCCGTTCGCCGCTCTTTCTCGCCCATGTCCGCGCCGCCACGGGCGGCGGCACGCGCCGCGACAACTGCCACCCTTTTACCCACGATACCTGGTCCTTCATGCATAACGGCCAGATTTCAGGCTTCGAGCGCCTGCGCCGGCCGATGGAGGCGATGCTCGACGACGAGTTGTTTAATGTCCGCAGCGGCACGACCGATTCCGAGCTGATGTTCCTGCTGGCGCTGCAATTTGGCCTGCGCGAGGCGCCGATCGCCGCGATGTCTGCTATGGTCGGCTTCGTCGAAAACCTGGCCGAAAACATCATCGGCTCGATCCTGCTGCGCTTTACCGCCGCCTTCTCCGACGGCAATACGCTCTATGCGATCCGCTACGCCACCGATCGCAAGGCGCCGACGCTCTATGCCTCGCCGGTCGGCGCCGGCTATTGCCTCGTCTCCGAGCCGCTGAACGACGATGTCGACGCCTGGGCGGAAATTCCCGATGGCAGCGCCGTCACTGTCGGCAAAAACGGCATCGACGTCGCGGATTTCCGGCCGGAAAATCGGAGCGTCGCCAAGTTGCAGCCTTTGGCCGTCTCCGCGTAGTCGTCGTCGAAAATCGAAAGCGATTTTCTAAAGCGTGTCGCGATCTTTCAGATTCGCTTTTCACGCTTTAGGTCTTTGTTTTCACGCATGTCTTTATCGCAAAACCGCTGCACACTTTTGCGAGACATGCTCTAACTATCCGCGGAAACGCTCGGCGATCAGCGCCGCCAGCCTTTCGGCAACCTCTTCCTTCGCCAGGTCAGGCCACCGCTCGACACTGTCGTGACAGATGAGTCTGACGCTGTTGCGGCTGCCGCCCATGATGCCGGTCGCCGGAGAAACGTCGTTGGCGACGATCATGTCGGCGCCCTTGCGCTCGAGTTTCGCCCTCGCATTGCTCTCCACATCCTGCGTCTCGGCGGCAAAGCCGATCACCAGTTTCGGCCGCATCGTGTGATGGCCGACGGTTTTCAAAATGTCGGGGTTCTCGGTCAGTGCCAGCGTTGGAATGGATTCGCCCGGATGTTTCTTCAGCTTCTGATCGGCGGCCGAGGCGACGCGCCAGTCCGCCACCGCCGCCACCATCACGGCGATATCGGCCGGCAGCGCGGCCAGCACGGCATCGCGCATTTCCTCCGCCCGCTCGACATGAATGGTGTGGACGCCGACGGGGTCGGCGATCGTCACCGGCCCGGAGACGAGCGTCACCTCGGCGCCGAGCTTGGCAAGGGCTGCGGCGATCGCATGGCCCTGCCGGCCGGAGGAGCGGTTGGCGATGTAACGCACCGGATCGATCGGTTCATGCGTCGGTCCTGATGTGACGATCGCCTTGCGGCCCTTCAGCGGCTTTTCCCCGTCATCGAGCATGGTTTCGGCGGCGGCGACGATGTCAAGCGGCTCCGCCATCCGGCCGAGCCCGGCCTCGTGGCTTTCCGCCATCTCGCCGGCCATCGGCCCGACAAAGCGAACGCCATCGTCCCTCAGCCTTGCCGCATTGCGCCGGGTGGCCGGATGTGCCCACATTCTCGGGTTCATCGCCGGAGCCGCAAGCACCGGCCTCGCCGTTGCGAGCAGCACCGTCGAGGCGAGATCGTCGGCAAGCCCGTTCGCCATCTTCGCCATCAGGTCGGCGCTGGCGGGCGCAATCAGCACGAGATCGCAGTCGCGCGCCAGCCTGATATGGCCGACATCCTGTTCGTCCTGCCGTGAAAACAGATCGATGAAGACATGATCCGCCGCCAGGGCACCGACGGCAAGCGGCGTGACGAATTCCTGCGCCCCCTTGGTCATGATGGGACGAACGCTCGCACCGCGCTCACGCAGCCGGCGGATCAGATCCAGGCTCTTATAGGCGGCGATGCCGCCTGAGATGATGAGGAGGATGCGTTTGCCGCTGAGAGCCATGGCTTTCTACCCGTCGCCTTTTTTTGCCCGGCCTCGACCCTAAGCCTTTGGCGCAGAACATGCAATCGAGTACGGACGCTCCTGTTCTGCCTTGCGACGTCATTCATCACTGAGCAGGCTCATCAGGTTCTCTGTAACCGGCGAGCGATGCGTCCTCAGCATCGCCAGCGCCAGGCGCGCGATGGCCGGTGGCCCCTCGATCGGCGTGTAGACAACACCCTGAAGTTTGATCTGCGAGATCGACGCCGGCACGATCGACACGCCGAGATCGGCCGCCACCAGATTGACGACGGAGGAAATCTGCGGCGCCTCCTGCGCCACGGTGAGCTCGAATCCCGCCTTACGGCAGGCAAGCACGACATCGTCGTAAAGGCTCAATCCGACGAGCCTGGGAAAGAGGATGAAAGGTTCGTCGGCCAGGGCCGCAAGCGGCAGGCTGCGATGCCGTGCCAGCCGGTGGCTGGCGGGCAGGGCGATCACCATCGGTTCATCTTCAAGCCGACGCAGCCGGATGCCGGCGGGGTCGTCGAGGCTCGGGCGCATGAAGGCGGCGTCCAACTCGCCGCGTTCCAGCTTCTGCATCAGCGCCAGCGTGTTCATCTCCGTCAGCGACAGCTGCACCTCCGGCCAGCGCGCTCGGAAGCGGCGGATCGTGGTGCTGACCACGGGATTGAAGGCGGAGGATGCGGTGAAGCCGAGCGACAGCCGACCGGTCTCGCCGCGATTGGCGCTTTGCGCGGCAAGCTTCGCCTTCTCCGCTGCCGCGAGCGCCGCTTTTGCCTCACCGAGAAACGCTGCACCTGCCGCCGTCAGCTCTGCGCCATGCGGCACGCGGTGGAACAGCGCCGCACCCACTTCCGTTTCCAGGTCGCGGATTTGTTGGCTGAGCGGTGGCTGCCCGATGCCAAGTTTGCCTGCGGCGCGGGTGAAATTGCGTTCCTCCGCCACCGCAAGGAAATATCTCAGGTGCCGCAGCTCCATGGCCATCTCCAAAACATATTGAAATCGTCGTTTCCATATATTGGACAAATGAAGGGACGCTGACTAGATCGGAGGCTGGAAGGATGCATCCATGCCGAAGCCAGCCTATGCAGCAAAGCGCCCTGAGGAAACCGCGATCCCGGGACGGAGGTCCTATCTGACCCGCGGCACCGGCGCCTATCGCCGCGCCAGCCTGGCCCTTTTCCTCTCCGGCTTTTCCACCTTCTCGCTGCTTTATTGCGTGCAGCCGCTGCTGCCGATCTTTTCGCAGGAATTTTCCGTCAGTCCGGCCGAAAGCTCGCTGTCGCTGTCGCTCTCCACCGGCTTCCTGGCAGTCGCCATCATCTGCGCCGCTGCCGTCTCGGAGGGCCTCGGCCGCCGCAGCCTGATGTCGATATCGCTGCTCGGTGCAGCCTTGCTGACGATCGCCACCGCCTTTGCCCCGAACTGGCATCTGCTGCTCGTCATCCGCGCCTTGCAGGGCTTCGTTCTCGGCGGCGTGCCTGCCGTCGCCATGGCCTATCTCGCCGAGGAGATCGATCCGCGCGGCCTCGGCGCCAGCATGGGCCTTTATGTCGGCGGCACGGCCTTCGGCGGCATGTCCGGCCGCGTGCTGACCGGCATCTTCGCCGAATATCTCGAGTGGCGGCCGGCGCTGTTCCTCATCGGCGCCATCGGTCTAGCCGCGGCGCTCGGCTTCATCGCCCTGCTGCCGCCGTCGAAGAATTTCGTTCGCCGGCCGGGCTTCGACCCGCGTTTCCATGCCAGGGCCTGGCTCGGCCATCTCAGAAATCCGGCGCTGCCCTTCGTCTTCGCCATCGCCTTCCTGGCTATGGGCTCCTTCGTGACGATCTACAATTACGCCGGCTTCCGCCTCGTGGCGCCGCCCTATGGTCTCAACCAGACCGAACTCGGCCTGATCTTCACCGTCTATCTCTTCGGCATCGGCGCCGCCTCGATCGGCGGCCTCATCGGAGACCGGATCGGGCACTTCTCCGTGCTGCTCTTCGGCCTGGCGCTGACCGCCGCCGGCTGCGCGCTGACGCTCTCCCTCGCGCTGCCAGCGATCATCCTCGGCATTATCGTGCTGACGGCCGGCTTCTTCATGAGCCATTCCATCGCCAGCGGCCTCGTCGGCAGGCTGGCGCATGGCACCAAGGGTCACGCCTCGTCGCTCTATATGCTCGCCTATTACGTCGGCTCCAGCCTCATAGGCTCGGCGGGTGGCTGGTTCTGGGCAATCAACGGCTGGGCCGCCGTCGTCGCCTTCACCCTTGTCCTGCTGACGCTCGCCTTTATCTCCGCCTGTGCCGCCCAGCGTCTTGCAAGGGAAAAAGCATGATCCGCATCGACCGTCTCGATCATCTCGTGCTGACCGTCGCCGATATCGCAGCCACCTGCGATTTCTATTCCCGCATCCTCGGCATGTCGGTCGAAACCTTCGCGGGGGGCCGCAAGGCACTGAAATTCGGCCGCCAGAAGATCAATCTGCATCAGGCCGGCCACGAATTCGAACCCAAGGCCAGACATCCAATCCCCGGCTCCGGCGACCTCTGCTTCATCGCCGAAACGCCGCTTGTCGACGTCATCGCCCATCTGCGGGCATCGGGCATTGTGATTGAGGAAGGTCCGGTCGAACGCACCGGCGCCACCGGACGGTTGCGTTCGGTTTATTTCCGAGATCCTGACAGCAATCTCATCGAGGTTTCCAATCTGATCGATTGATGCGCCGCCTGGATAAACCGATCAAGGCGAGCCTTCCCAATTCTCTACCTGCAGGTCCGCCACGCGCTCGAACTCCCTCAGATTGCGGGTGATCAGGACGAGGCCGCGCGCAGCGGCCTGCCCGGCAATCAGGAAGTCATAGGGGCCGATGGGCGTTCCCGATGCTCGCAGCGCTGCGCGAACTTCTCCGGCCTTGCGCGCGTCGTTCCGGTCAAATTCCAGGATGGCGAATTGTAACGCATCGATCCGCGCCAGATTCTCATCGATATGAAGACTTTTGTAAGCGCCGTAAAAGAGTTCATGCGCGACGATCGCCGGCATGGCGAAATCCGTTGGTGTGTGCTTGCGCAGTTCGGCGATGAGGCGGTCATTGCCCTTTATCAAGGCAATGACGGCATTTGTATCGAGCAGGTACTTCATTTGAAGAAGTCGAGGTCAGGTCGTTCCTGTTGCGCAGGCTGCTCTTCTGCTGCTGTCGCGAAGTCGGGATCGACCGGACCGATCACGTCAGCCAGCCAATCCCAATTGTCGGAAATCGGTTCGAGAACGATCGCACGCCCTTGGCGCCGGATGGTGACACTATCGCCATCAAAGCGGAATTCCTTCGGCAAGCGGACGGCTTGCGAACGCCCTGACCAGAAGATTTTTGCGGTTTCCATGTCACGGCCCTCGGTGAGATATGACAATGATATATAGCAACTCGACTTACATTTCAATCCAGACGGATATAGGGCACGTCCTTCTTCACCACCTCATCCAACGCCTCTTCGTAGCCCGCGTCAGCATACCGCATGACGCCCAAGGCGGTGTCGTTGGTCAGCGCGTGGTCGAGCCGCTCGTCGGCGGCTTCGGTGCCGTCGGCGATGACGGTGACGCCGCAGCTCGTCATGTAGCCGGCATAACCGCCGCCGCCGGAATGGACGACGACGAGATCGGCCATCGACGAGCAGAGCATCATCGCATCGATCAGCGGCCAGTCGGCGATCGCGTCGGAACCGTCCTTCATCCGCTCGGTCATGATGTTGGGATGCGCCATGGCGCCGGCATCGAGATGGTCGCGGGAAAAGGCGACGGGACCTTTCAGTTCGGCGCCTGCGACCAGCGCATTGACGCGCCGCGCCAGCATCGTGCGTTCGCCGTGGCCGAGCCAGGCAATGCGGGCCGGCAGCCCCTCGAAGGGAACGTGCTCGCGGGCCAACCGGATCCAGTTGGTGATGATCTTGTTGTCGGGAAACATCTCGAGCAGCAGATCGTCGATGCGGGCGATATCGCTCTCCTCGCCCGACAGCGCCATCCAGCGGAAGGGGCCGATCGCCCGGGCAAAGAGCGGCCTCAGATAGGCCTCGGTGAAGATCGGAATGTCGAAGGCATTGGTGACGCCGCCTTCCGTCGCCTGGGTGCGGATCAGGTTGCCGTTGTCGAAGACCTCGGAGCCGCGTTTCTGGAAATCCAGCATCGCCGTGACATGATCGACGATCGAAGCGCGGCTTGCCGCCATCAACTGCCCCTGGCCATCGTCGCGCAGTTCTCTCACCTGATCGAGGCTCATGCCCTTCGGCACGTAGCCATAGACGAGATCGTGCGCCGAGGTCTGGTCGGTGACAATGTCGGGCACGATGCCGCGCCTTGCGATTTCGGGATAGACCTCCGCCGCATTGCCGACGAGGCCGACGGAGAGCGCCCGCCTGTCCTTCACCGCCGCATCGATCATCTCAAGGGCGGTATCGAGATCGGGCGCGATCTCCTGGAGATAACCGATCTGCTGGCGCTTGCGGGCGCGCTCCGGATCGATGTCGACGCAGAGGATCGCAGCGCCCGCCATGCGGCCGGCGAGCGGCTGCGCCCCGCCCATGCCGCCGAGACCGGCCGTCAGCACGAAGCGGCCGGCGAGATCGCCGCCGAAGCGCCGCTCGGCAATGCGCATGAAGATCTCGTAGGTTCCCTGGATGACGCCCTGGCTGCCGATATATTGCCAAGCGCCTGCCGTCAGCCCGCCCCAGCAGATCAGTCCCTTGCGCTGCAGCTCGTAGAATACCTCGGCTTTCGCCCATTGCCCGACGATATTGCAGTTCGCCATGATGACGAGCGGCGCCTTGGCATGCGTCTTCACCAACCCGATCGGCTTGCCGGACTGGATCAGCAGCGTCTGGTCCTCCTCCATCTCGGTCAGCGCTTTGACGATGCCCTTATGCGCCGCCCAGCTGCGGGCCGCCTTGCCGAGCGCGGCATAGACCACGAGATTGTCAGGGTCTTCGCCGACCGACAGGACGTTTTCCAGAAGCCGCAGCAGCGCCTCTTGCCGCCAGCCCCTGGCGCGCAGCTCCGGCCCGCCGGGAATCGGAAATTTCGGATAACGCGGATTGGCTTTCGGCATCGTGGGTTCCTTTTTGCGTCTCTGCTCTTTCTCTTCTCCCCAGCGGGGAGAAGGGGAAAAGCTCAGTCGTTATTTGCCCGGCAGCGATTCCACATAGGCGAGCGCGCCATCGAGCAAACGCCGTCTCAGCGCATCGTCGCCGTAAACCTCGGCCGTCGCCCGCACCCAGCCCTGCATCACCCGTTCGCCGGAGAGCATCTGGATCACGCCGGGCAGGGCCAGCGCCCAGCCGTCATTGCCCTTGCCGAGGCGGATCAGCATGCCGTCACTGCGCGCACCGCAAAGCAGATTGCCGTTCAGCAGAAAGGCCCGGCCGCCGAACATGGATTTTTCGGTAAGCCCCGGCCGGTCGCCGAGTTCCTCGCGCAGCAGTTCTTCGAGGCCGGGATCGCGCGTCATGGCTCAGGCCTTCGTTTCCAAAGCATAGCGGGCGATCTCGATCCCCATCGCCTTTTCGACGACGGGATAGACGGTGGGATCGAGCACGCTTGCCGACAGCGGGATGATATCCTTCGGCACATGCAGGATGAAGACGGACATGCCTTCCCTAAGCTGGCCGACGCTGAGCGGCTCACCCTCGGGCGACAGCGTGGTGATCACCGCGGGGAAGGTGGCAAGCCGGCCGCCATCGGCGTCGTCCACCGCCATATATTCGTTCATCACATGCAGCGTCACCGAATTTGCCCCCGAACCGACGGTGACCGTGCCGATGTCGAAGGCTTCCCTGGTGTAGACGACGTCTTTTCGAGAGATGACGCCTTCGGCGAGGATATGCCCGCCCGTCGTCTTGCAGATCGCGTCGATGACATCGGACCCGCCGCGTTTCTCCGCCGCGATGATCGCCTCTCCGAGCGCAAGCGCCATCGAGATGCCGCCGAGTGCCGCATGGCTGCGGACATAGGAGGCTCTGAGCGGGTTACGGCAGCTGGCGATGAAGCCGCCGGATTGATCGGCGGCGGCGCGCAGCACCGGCGAGATCTTCGCCGTCGCCCCCTTCACCACCAGTTCGATATACCGGTTTTCGGCGCGATTGCCGCCGACGGCCGTCTGGATCATCGGCTCGGGTGAGCCGGCCATGCCGATCGAGCCCATGTCGCCGGTCGGATGGGCGCGGATATCGCCGACCGCATCGACCACCTTGGTGCCGAGGATCGCCGAGGGCAGCCAGCCGTTCAGCGTCGAGGATTTGCCGTTCTGGCCGATGATCAGCCCGGAGAGCTTTTCGCCCAGCGCCTCCTGCAGGAGCTGCACGGCCTTCACATAATCGATGCCCTGCATTTCCCAGGGCGTGGTGGAGGCCGGCGCGCCGATGGCTGCAGCCGTCGCGATCCAGTCATCGTCCCGCAGTTCGTCGATCGACACCAGCTCGGGCTTGCCGGCATTGACGGCCGCCAGCCCGAGCATCCGCCCGTGATCGGCCCAGCCGCCGCCGCCGGCGGCATAGACGGAGCCGCCCTTGACGGCGGCTTCGACGTCCTTCTCAACCAGTATGCGTCCCATCGGCCTTCTCCCGCTTCGAATCCGTGTCCATCTCGCGCACCGCCTCGAACAGCACGGCGGCGCCGAGCGCGATGTCGTCATTGTCGGCCCACTCGTCGGCGCAATGGCTGCGGCCTGCCCGGCAGGGCACGAAGATCATGGCCGCCGGCGCCACCTTGGCGATCCAGGCCGTGTCGTGTCCGGCGCCCGAGGCCATGCGCCGATGTTTTGCGCCGACGCGCTCGCAGGCGGCCTCGAGCGTCGAAAGCAGCCCGGCATCGCCCGGCGTCGGCAGATTGTCGGATACCCGGTTCGGCGCCTCGATCCTCACGCCATAGGCGGTCGCCAGCTTTTCGACATGGCCGTCGAGCCAGCGGCAGAAGGCCTCCATGTCGGCGCGGATTTCCGCGCGCCCGTCGATCAGCAGCACGACCTTCGACGGCACGACATTGGCGGCATTCGGCTCGATCCTGAATTCGCCGACCGTCGCCGCAAAATGCCCCGGCGTTCTGGCAAGTTCGGCGGCGGCGTTGCGAATGTCGAGCACCAGCTGCGATGCCGCCACCAGCGCATCCGCCCGCCGGTCCATCGGCGTCGTGCCGGCATGGTCGGCTCGCCCCTCGACGGCAATTTCGATGCGGGTGATGCCTGATATCGCGGTGACGATGCCGATATCCTTCCGTTCGGCTTCGAGCACCGGCCCCTGCTCGATGTGCAGCTCGAGAAAGCCGGCAATATCCGGCCTCTTCTGCTGCGCCAGCACACCCGGCTCGCCGCCCACCTGGGCAATGCCCCCGGCAAGATCGAGATCGCCGCTGACGCGCGAAAGCCAGGCCTCCGGCAATTGCCCGGTCATGCCGCGGCTGCCGATGCAGGAGACGCCGAAGATGCTGACTTCTTCAGCGAGGAAATCGACGACCTCCAGATCGTGATCGAGTTCGATGCTCTGGTCGCTGAGCGCTCGTGCCACCTCAAGCGCCGCGATCACGCCGGCAATGCCGTCGAAGCGGCCGCCGTCCGGCA
This sequence comes from Rhizobium sp. M10, assembly GCF_002531955.1. Taxonomy (NCBI): domain Bacteria; kingdom Pseudomonadati; phylum Pseudomonadota; class Alphaproteobacteria; order Hyphomicrobiales; family Rhizobiaceae; genus Rhizobium; species Rhizobium sp. M10. The sequence continues at coordinate 92,678 of NZ_NWTA01000009.1, forward strand.
CCGTGTCGGAATGCGAACCGAGCATGATCGTGCCGAGCCATGGTTTGCGGCCGGTGCGCCGGCCGATCAGATTGCCGGCCGCGTCGATCCGCGTTTCCAGTCCGGCCGCCTTCATCCGCGCTTCGAGATAGGTCCGGCCTTCGAGAAAGAGCGGCGAGAAGGCCCGCCGCGTCCAGGGATGCCCCGGCTCGGTGATCGCGGCCAGCGCCTCGATATCCTCAGCGATCCTGTTGGCATTGACGGGAAGATTGCGGCTCATGCACCGGCTCCCGCAATGATGTGGCGCGACGGCGGCCGGACGAACCGGCCGGTGCCGGGTTTGGCCAGCACCTTGCCGCCCTCGGCGATCTTTTCGCCGCGCAGGTAGGTGGCCGCCACCGTCCAGGGCAGGGCAATGCCGTTATAGGGGCTCCAGCCGACGACATTGTTGCCGCTTGCCGATGCATCATAGATGCTGTCGCGCGGTTCCAGCACGGTGATATCGGCATCTTTGCCCGGCGTCAGCGCCCCCTTGATAAGGTCGAGCCGGAAATGCTTCGCCGGATTCTCCGCCATCAGCCTGGCCGCCCAAGTCAGCGGAATGCCGCGCTCGATCGCGCCTTTGACGAAAAGCGGCACCATTACCTCAAGGCCCGGCACGCCGGATGCGTTGGCGAGCATGTCGGGATTGGTCTTGCGGTTCTCCGACCAGCTGACGTGATCGGTCGAAACCAGCCAGACATCGCCGTCGGCCACCTTCCGCCAGAGCGTCTCCACCTCGGCGCGCGGCCGCAGCGGCGGATTGATCTTCGCCTTGCCGCCGAGGCGCTTGACGTCGTTCTCTTCGTCGAGCGTCAGATAATGGATGCAGCATTCGACCGTCGCCGCAAAGCCGTCACGCCGATAGGCGCGGGCGATATCGTAGCCGCGCCCGAGCGAGCAATGCACCACATGCGCGGGGCAGCCGGTGGCGGCACCCGTTTCGAAGATCGTGTGCATCGCCAGGAGTTCGGTGATCGGTGGCCGCGACAGGCCGTGCGCCCGCCAGTCGGTGATGCCGCGCGCCTTCACCTGCGCGACATAGCTGCGCACCGCCTCGTCGTCCTCATTGTGCACGCCTGCTGTCAGCCCCGTCGGTGCGATGGCGGCAAAGCAGGCGTCGAGCAGGGCCGGGGGGATGCGCGGAAAACGCTTGGGATCGGTGCCGAACGTCGAGAATTTGAAGGCGGCGACGCCCGCCTCGACCATCTCGCCGATCCGCGCCGGGCCTTCCTCAGGATCGACGGTGCCGTAAAGCGCGAAGTCGACGCGCGCCTGCTGCCCGGCATGGTCGATCTTGCGTTTGACCGCCGCCGCCGAGCAGACGAGATCGCCCTCGTCATAGGGCATGTCGACGATCGTTGTCACGCCGCCGGCCGCTGCCGACCGCGTCGACCAGATGAAGTCTTCCTGGTTCTTCTGGGAAAGCGAATGCACCTGGGCGTCGATCGCGCCGGGCAGGATCAGCGCTTTGCCGAGCAGATGCCGTTCACGCGCCGCCGGCGGCACGCCGAGGCCGACCTCGGCGATCTTGCCGTCGCGGGCGGCGACATAGCCCTCTTCGAGAATGCAGTCCGGCAGCACCACCGTGCCCTGCAGAACGAGATCGAAGTCCATGCCGTTCCTCCTAGAATGAAGTCAGACTGTTGCCGGCCGGGGCAGGACGCCAAAAGCGCGAGCTGCTTTCGCACTGCATTCATGCCCCGACTGGTTAATGTAGAACAGGATCCCAATTTTCAGGCCCTGGCGCCTGACATCATCCTGTTCAGCTGGCCAGCCGCTCCTCGATGGGCTCCGGCGAGCCGAGTGCGAAGAAGTCGTCGAACGAAGCGATCGGCACCTGCTCGGTCAATTTTGCCAGAAAATCGTCCGATCCGAGCTCTTCCTCGATCGCCTCCACCTCGGCCGAAAGCGGCCGGTCGACGGTATAAAAAGCCGCGTGTTTGCGCACGACCTGATAAAGCATGCCGGCGACGCCCTTCGGTTCGTCTCCGAGAATGTCGATTGCCTGGGCCGACAGCAGCGCCTCGAGTGCCGCAAGCCGCTTCAGCGCCTGCATCTGCCGCTCGAAGCGCTCGATGACGAGCGGCAGGAAGGCCGCCTCGTCCTCCAGGCCGGCCGCCACGACCAGCGACTGCGCCGAAACGGGACCGGACATCGACAGGACGCGCGAGAAGATCTCGCCGGCAAGCTTGATGATCGGCCCGAAGCCGGTGGCGATCCGACCCGGCGGCACCAGATTGACCGGCAGGTCGCGCCGCTGGCCGTTGCCGAGAATGACGCAGCGGTTGAAGGCGTTGCGTGCCGCATGCGCCATGCACAGCGCCGCCGATTCGAGCAGGATGGTCACGTCGAGCGGCAGCGACCCGCCCGAGGTCATCACACTGCCTTCCACCACCACGGGATTGTCGTCCGAGCGGCCGGTGGCGGCAAGGATCTTGTGGCCGGTCGACAGCAGGTTTTCGATGACGGCACCGAACACCTGGGCGATCATGCGCAGGCTGAGGGGGTCCTGCACGTGCGTCGCGACCGGCCAGTTCCAGTCCTCCGACGCATTGCAGAGCCAGGCGCCGATCAGCGCCTCGCGCGCTGTGCCGACATGGCGGACGGCCTTCCAGGGATCGCGGGAGGCACCGAGCGCGCCGGCCGCCATCATCGCCGTCGCCAGCAGGACGCGGATCGAGGCCGCCGCATTGCGTGTCGTTTCCGCCGCCGCGGCAAAGCTCACGGCATTGACGCTGAGCGAGGCGAGGCTGTCGCGCGGCGCCATCCGCACCGGTTCCAGCCCTGCCGCCCGGAAGGCGTCGGCCGCCTGCATCCGCTGGCCGCGATAGACCGCTTCGCCGACGCCGGTCAGCACTGCGCCGATCTGCCCCATCAGGCCGATATCGGCGCAGCCGATCGAGCCGGTGCGGCGCACGACCGGAATGAGATCGGCCTCGAGCATCCTGATATAGGCCTCGATCAGCTCCGGCGTGCAGCCGACCTGGCCGGTCAGCGCCGTATTGACGCGGATCGCCATGGCGTTGCGCACGACGTTGCAGGAAAACGGCGTGCCGGTGCCGAAATGATGGGCGCGCACCAGGCCGAGATTGAAGGTGTCGAGTTCGTCGGCCGACCACTCCACATCCTTCATGGCGCCGACACCTGTGGTCGAGCCGTAGACCGGCATGCCCGAAGCAATCGCATCCTCGACGATCTCGCGGGCGATGGCGATGCGGGCCATGCCGGTTGCCGAAGCAGAAATCGCCGCCTTGCCCGCACCGATGGTCACCATCTCGGCAAAACCGAGCGGTCGTCCGGAAAGTTCGATGCCGGGGCGTTCGTGCTGCATGTGCCAGATCTCCTAGAACAGGATGATTTTAGGCCGGTTCGGCCGAAAATTTGAATCCTGTTCCAAATTAAAGAGCCAGAGCATGATGTCGCCCGAAAACCGCTCACACTTTTCGGCATCATGCTCTAACGGTGAGACTAAGCGAGCCCTCCGTCACATGGGATATCCTAAATGCCGAACACAGCATGCTATCGGGAGGCGGTCAGCTCAGCATCCAGGCAATATAGAGAAGCGTCAATGCGATGACCCACAGCGCGATTCTGGCCGAGCGGTTGTGCCGTGCTTCCGCCTTGCCGATCGCCTCGGCCGTCTCCTCGTCGAAACGCAGGCCGTGCTCGCTCATATGCAGAAGCTGATGGTGGAATTTTTCGGTCTTCGCCGCAATTTCCGGCACGGCTTCGGCAAGCTTGACCGCCGCCTTCAGCCCGTCCTTGAGATCGGTGGCGATCCGCTTCGGCCCGAGATTGTTGCGAATCCAGTCGCCGACGACGGGCTCGGAGGCCTTCCACATGTTGAAGCGCGGGTTGAGCATGCGTGACACGCCTTCGACGACGACCATGGTCTTCTGCAGCATCACCAATTCCGGCCGTGTCGCCATGTCGAAGAGTTCGGTCACTTCGAAAAGCAGCGTCAGCAGCTTGCCCATCGAGATCGTCTCGGCCGGCTGTCCATGGATCGGCTCGCCGATCGCCCGGATCGCCTGGGCGAAGCTCTCGACATTGTGGTGGCCGGGCACATAGCCCGCCTCGAAATGCACCTCGGCGACGCGAATGTAATCGCGGGTGATGAAGCCGTAGAGGATTTCGGCGAGGAACCGCCGTTCCTTCTTGCCGAGCCGCCCGACAATACCCATGTCGACGGCGACGATCATGCCACCGGCATCGACGAACAGATTGCCCGGATGCATGTCGGCATGGAAGAAGCCGTCGCGCAGCGTATGGCGCAGGAACGACTGGATCAGCGTGTCGGCGAGCAGGTTGAGATCGTGGCCGGCCGCGCGCAGCCCCTCGACGTCAGACATTCTCGTGCCGTCGATCCACTCCATGGTGATGACGTCGCGGCCCGTGCGCTCCCAGTCGACCTTCGGGACGCGGAAGCCGGGATCGCTGTCGGTGTTTTCGGCGATCTCCGAAAGCGCTGCCGCCTCCAGGCGAAGATCCATCTCCACCTTCGTCGTCTGTTCGAGCGTCTTCGTCACCTCGACCGGCCGCAACCGCCGGCTCGACGGCATGAAGCGCTCCTGCATATGGGCGACGAGGTACATGGCCTCGATGTCGTGCGCAAAACGCTGGCGCACGCCGGGTCGCACGATCTTGACGGCGACCTTCTTGCGGCCCTGCGATGTCTCGACTTCGGCCGGGTGTACCTGGGCGATCGAGGCTGCGGCGATCGGCTCGCCGAAGCTTGCATAGAGTTCGCCGATCGGCCGCCCGAGCGAGCCTTCGATATTCGCCTTTGCGGCAGCGGAGGGAAAGAAGGCCATCCGGTCCTGCAGCTGCGACAGGTCGTTGGCGAATTCGACGCCGACGACATCCGGCCGCGTCGCCAGGAACTGCCCGATCTTCACATAGGAAGGACCGAGCCGCTCGACCGCCTGCGCCAATCGGTCGCTGCGCTTCTGATGCTTTGCCTTGCTTCGCTCGAAAATCGTGACGAAGGATTTGGCGAGCGCGACCGAAGGCGGCAGGCCTTCGGAAGGAAGCGCCGAGACGACGCCCTCACGCACCAGCACCCAGCCGACGCGCCAAAGGCGGAAATAGGCTCCGAAAGTGCTCATGCAGGAATGCCCCGGTGACGGAGGTTCGTCTCTTTTTTCTTCATTCCCTCAGAGCTTCCAGCCGGAATGCAGCGCGGCGATGCCGCCGGTATAATTGGTGTAGCTGACGCGCGAAAAGCCGGCCTGGCGGATCATCGCCGCGAAATTCTCCTGGTTCGGGAACTTGCGGATCGATTCCACCAGATACTGGTAGGGTTCGGCATCGCCGGTGATCGCCTTGCCGAATTGCGGAATGGCGTTGAACGACCAGGCGTCATAAATCTTGTCGAGCAACGGCATGTCGACTTCGGAAAATTCGAGCACCAGCAGCCGGCCGCCGCGCTTCAGCACGCGATAGGCCTCAGCCAGCGCGACATCGATCCGCGGCACGTTGCGGATGCCGAAGGCGATCGTATAGGCGTCGAAGCTGGCGGCCTCGAAGGGCAGCTCCTCGGCATTGGCCTCGACGAAGGTGAGATTGCCGGAAAGCTTCTTGTTTTCCGCCCGTTCGGCGCCGACGCCGAGCATCGAGCCGTTGATGTCGAGCACGGTCGCATGCGCCTGCCGGCCCGAAGCCTCGACGATGCGGAAGGCGATGTCGCCGGTGCCGCCGGCAACGTCGAGCACCTTGTAGCCCGGCTCCTTGCGCGGATTGAGCGCGGCGATCATCGCATCCTTCCAGACCCGGTGCATGCCCATCGACATGACATCGTTCATGATGTCGTAGCGTTTGGCGACCTTGTGGAACACCTGGTTGACCATGCCCTGCTTCTCGCCGCCGGGCACTTCGCGAAAGCCGTAGGAGGTCTCCATGCCGCCATCGGCGGAAGTGCGGCTTTCTGACATCAGACTGCTCCGTTCCTTCAAGATTCGGACACGGCGGCCATAGCGAAAGACCGCGCGCGACGTTATCACTGGGCCGCGCTCTCCGCGGCTCACTGGCGCTATAGCGCACATCGTCCTCGGTTGAAACACGTTCGATATAGATGGGTTAAGATGCCGGAATTGCCAGAAGTCGAAACGGTCAAACGCGGGCTGGCGCCGGCGATGGAGGGGGCTCGCGTCGCAAGGCTGGAGCTGCGCCGCAGGGATCTGCGCTTCCCCTTTCCCGATGCCCTGGCGGACAGGGTTTCAGGCCGCACCATTATCGGGCTTGGCCGCCGCGCCAAATATCTGCTGGTCGATCTCGACGACGGCAATACGCTGATTTCCCATCTCGGCATGTCCGGTTCCTTCCGTATCGAGGAGGGTGCGGCCTCGGCGATGCCGGGCGAATTCCACCATGCCCGCACCAAGGACGAGAAGCACGATCACGTCGTCTTTCATCTCGAGGGCGCCGGCGGCCCGCGCCGCGTCGTCTATAACGACCCGCGCCGTTTCGGCTTCATGGATATGGTAAGACGTGCCGATCTTGCCGCCCACCCTTTCTTCCGCGATCTCGGCCCGGAGCCGACGGGAAACGATCTCGGCGCCGCCTATCTCGCCGACCGTTTCCGCGACAAGGCGCAGCCCTTGAAGAGCGCGCTTCTCGACCAGAAGAACATCGCCGGTCTCGGCAATATATATGTCTGCGAGGCGCTGTGGCGTTCGCATCTTTCGCCGATTCGCGCCGCCGGCACGCTGGTGACGCCGGGCGGCAAGCCGAAGGAAAAGCTCGGCCTGCTCGTCGCCTCGATCCGCGACGTCATCGCCGATGCGATCGCCGCCGGCGGATCGTCGCTGCGCGACCATATCCAGACGGACGGATCGCTCGGCTATTTCCAGCATTCCTTCTCCGTCTATGATCGCGAAGGTCAGGCTTGCGGCACGCCCGGCTGCGGCGGTACGGTCGCCCGTATCGTCCAGGCGGGGCGCTCCACCTTCTATTGCGCCGCCTGCCAGAAATAAGAGAGAACCGGGAGACCAGCATGGCTTACGAGACCCTGATCGTCGAAACCCGAGGCAATATCGGCCTCGTCACGCTGAACCGCCCGCAGGCGCTGAATGCGTTGAATTCCACCGTCCTGAAGGAGTTGAAGGCGGCCTACGCCGGCTTCCATGCCGACGAGGCGGTCGGCGCCATCGTCATCACCGGCTCCGAACGCGCCTTTGCCGCCGGCGCCGATATCAAGGAGATGCAGTCGCTCCAGTTCGCCGACATCTATAAGAGCGACTTCATCAGCGGCTGGGACGACATCGCCAAGGCGCGCAAGCCGGTCATCGCCGCCGTCAGCGGCTTTGCCCTCGGCGGCGGCTGCGAGCTTGCCATGATGTGCGATTTCATCATCGCCTCGGAGACGGCGAAGTTCGGCCAGCCGGAAATCACCCTCGGCGTCATCCCCGGCATGGGCGGCTCGCAGCGGCTGACGCGCGCCGTCGGCAAGGCGAAGGCGATGGATCTTGTCCTGACCGGCCGGATGATGGATGCGGCGGAGGCCGAACGATCGGGACTCGTTTCGCGTGTGGTGGCGCCCGAGCGTCTTCTCGACGAGGCGCTTGCCGCAGCCGAAAAGATCGCCTCGCTTTCGCAGCCCTCGGTGATGATGGCCAAGGAGGCGGTCAACCGTGCCTTCGAGACGACGCTGGAGGAGGGGCTTCGCTTCGAGCGCCGCCTGTTTCACAGTCTCTTTGCCACCGATGATCAGAAAGAAGGCATGGCGGCCTTTGTCGAGAAGCGCAAACCTGCCTTTCAGCACCGTTGAATGGTTTTCGGTGCTTCCGGCTGGAAAGCTTGAAAATCCGCGTTGACGTGGGCCGGCTTTAGGGTTATATGCCCGCCCACGGTTCGGAAAGCCGCTCTGGTTTTCCGCGATTGCTCCCGCATTGCTGGATTTTGTGGCCGCAGGGCCCGCGGTAATGGCGGAGTTTGTTCGAATTCTTGAGAGAGGCATCCATGGCCAATACAACTTCGGCGAAAAAAGCGACCCGCAAGATCGCCCGCCGTACCGACGTCAATAAGGCTCGTCGCTCGCGCGTTCGCACTTTCGTTCGCCAGGTCGAAGAGGCTATCGCATCCGGTGACGCCGACAAGGCGAAGGCCGCTTTCCTGGCCGCTCAGCCCGAGCTTGCCCGCGCCGCCAGCAAGGGCGTGCTGCACTCCAACACGGCATCGCGCAAGGTCTCTCGCCTGGCCGCTCGTGTGAAGGCTCTTTCGGTCTCCGCGACCGCGTAATCTTCCGTTAACGACCTCCTCGTTATGATTAGCCCGGTAATTTTACCGGGCTTTTTCGATTCCGCTGATTGGCGTGTTCATGGTTAATCGCACGACTGTTTCGTGTCAACGCCATGACAGGAAAAGTCATTAAAAAACAATGGCTTGCGCAAGGATGCTTTGGCGCTGCGCGACTCTGGCCTGCGCTCCGGGGACCCTGGGCGAGTCAAGAAGATTTTTATTTTTTTTCTTTCTTTGCGTGTCAAAATAGCCCGAACGGGGAATCTCCTTGATTCAAAAGCGATTCTTTTTTGACGCTGGTGTGACGCCCGAAAAGGCCGGGCGGAGTCAATGGCCGCATCTTAATTTTGCGTAAAATTCATCGTTGATCTTGCCATTTGATCCTGCCTAAATGGCTTCCAACAAAGGGCGCGGACATCACCTGCAGAGGCTCGGTCTTAACTGCCACGTCGGCAGGGCGATAAGTTTGTGCTATTTGTTACGGAGCCTTGCGCTTCCGTTTTTTCAAGCACTCGACGGATTTGAGCCGTAACGTGGCTGTTACGGGGCAGGGATGTTTTGTGCCTACGGCAACCACACGTTTAACGTGAGGCTGCCGGATAGGGATAGTAATATTGCGTTCGGGCTGGTCGGCCGAAAACGAGGATCGACCGCCAGCCTGGCACGGAAGCCGATGAAGGTTGCCGCATGAACGCGGTACCTGCACTGGTGTTCTGCGCCATGTTTGAGTGAACCGGCAGGCGAGTGGCTTCATGAGGATGCCGCCAGCCCGTCAAAGGCGGGGAATGCTCGGGCGGCTGTTTTAGCGGAGGCCGCCCGGTGGAATTGAAAGGCGGCATTATGCAGATGAATACGATGACGGCAGGCGGGCACGACAACGGGGATGCGGCACCGCAGGCATTCGGCTCCATTCGCCTGGAAATGGGGGAAGCAAAGGCGGAAATGAAGCAGAGCATTTTGTTCGAGCGCGTCAGCGCGCGCTTGAAGGCCCAGGTCGGCCCTGATGTCTATGCCAGCTGGTTTGCCAGGTTGAAGCTGCATTCGGTATCGAAGAGCGTCGTTCGCCTGTCGGTTCCCACGACCTTCCTGAAGTCGTGGATCAACAATCGTTATCTCGATCTCATCACCGGTCTGTTCCAGGCCGAAGATCCGGAAATCTTGAAGATCGAAATCCTGGTGCGCACGGCGACGCGCAGCGGCATGAAGGCCGCCGACGAGGTGGTCCAGCCCGAGCCGGCTGCTCCCGCGCAGATGCGCCGCCAGCCAAGCGCCCAGCCGGCCGGCCAGGCCGTCCAGCAGGCGGTTTCGGCTGTTGCCGCCGCAAGGCCGGCAAGCTTTGGTTCGCCGCTCTTCGGTTCGCCGCTCGATAGCCGTTTCACCTTCGAAACCTTCGTGGAAGGCAGCTCCAATCGCGTCGCGCTTGCGGCTGCCAAGACGATTGCTGAGGCCGGTTCGGGCGCCGTGCGCTTCAATCCGCTCTTCGTCCATTCGACCGTCGGGCTCGGCAAGACGCACCTGCTGCAGGCGATCGCCAATGCGGCGGTGCAGAACCCGCGGGCGCTGCGCGTCGTCTATCTGACGGCGGAATATTTCATGTGGCGCTTCGCCACCGCGATCCGCGACAACGACGCGCTGACGCTGAAGGATTCCTTGCGCAACATCGACCTCTTGATCATCGACGACATGCAGTTCCTGCAGGGCAAGATGATCCAGCACGAATTCTGCCATCTCCTCAACATGCTGCTCGACAGCGCCAAGCAGGTGGTCGTCGCCGCCGACCGCGCGCCCTGGGAGCTGGAATCGCTCGATCCCCGCGTCCGCTCGCGCCTGCAGGGCGGTGTGGCGATCGAACTCGATGCGCCGGATTACGAAATGCGTCTCGAAATCCTCAAGCGGCGCCTTGCGGCCGCCCGCCTGGAGGATCCGTCGCTCGAAATTCCGGCCGATCTGCTTCAGCACGTCGCCCGCAACATCACGGCCAGCGGCCGCGAACTCGAAGGCGCCTTCAACCAGCTGATCTTCCGCCGCTCCTTCGAGCCGAACCTGTCGATCGAGCGCGTCGACGAACTGCTCGCCCATCTCGTCGGCTCCGGCGAGCCGCGCCGTGTGCGCATCGAGGATATCCAGCGCATCGTCGCCAGGCACTACAATGTCTCGCGCCAGGAACTGGTCTCCAATCGCCGCACCCGTGTCATCGTCAAGCCGCGCCAGATCGCCATGTATCTGTCGAAGACGCTGACGCCGCGCTCCTTCCCCGAGATCGGCCGCCGTTTCGGCGGGCGTGATCACACGACCGTGCTGCACGCCGTGCGCAAGATCGAGGAGCTGATATCGGGAGACACCAAGCTTTCGCACGAAATCGAGCTGCTGAAGCGGCTGATCAACGAATAAGCGGTGGATTTTCGAGGACATTCGGCGGCCGGGAGCGATTCCGGCCGTTTTCCTTTATAAGCTTTTTATTCTATACCTCCGGCCATGCCGTGCACGTCCGATTTGGAGCGGCGCGCATCGGACAAAATGAAAGCGCCGAAGCGGGCGCGTGGGAGGATATGCATGAGTTTCAAAAAGATTGCCGTTGTCGGCCTGGGCAAGGTCGGACGGCTGGCGGCGACGCTGTTGCATGAAGGCGGCTTCGACGTCATCGGCGTCGATGCGCAATTGCCGCTGGGCGATCTGCCGTTCAAGTGCCGCACCGGCGATATTTCCGACGCTCAGGTGATTGGCGAACTGCTCTCCACTGTCGAGGCGGTGCTCTCCTGCCTTCCTTACCATCTGAACATCGAACTGGCCCGCGCCGCCCATCTTGCCGGCATCCATTATTTCGATCTGACCGAAGACGTTCCCACAACCAACTTCATCATCGAACTGTCGAAGACGGCCCGCGGCCTGATGGCGCCGCAATGCGGCTTGGCGCCGGGTTTCGTCGGCATCGTCGGCGCAAGCCTTGCCGACGGCTTCGAGCGCTGCCGCTCGATCCGCATGCGCGTCGGCGCCCTGCCGCAGCATCCGACCGGCCTTCTCGGCTATGCCTTCAACTGGTCGCCGGAAGGCGTCGTCAACGAATATCTGAACGATTGCGAGGTCATCGAGGGCGGGGTGCGCAAGCTGGTCTCGCCGATGGAATGGCACGAGACCATCTATGTCGGCGGCGTCAAGCTCGAAGCCTTCACCACCTCGGGCGGTCTCGGCACCATGTGCGACACCATGCTCGGCAAGATCGACAATCTCGACTACAAGACCATGCGTTACCCCGGCCATATGGAGCTGATGAACTTCTTCTTCCATGAGCTTCTGATGCGCGACAAGCGGGCACTCGCCGGCGAGATCCTGACCAATGCCAAGCCGCCCGTCGAAGACGACGTCGTCTATGTCCATGTCGCCGCCGAGGGGACGGAGAATGGCAGCCTGCGCCGCAAGGAATTCGTGCGCGCCTATTATCCGATCGAGATTGCCGGCGCGCGCCGCACGGCGATCGCCTGGACGACGTCGGCCTCTGTCGTCGCCGTCATCGAGATGGTCCGTGACGGGCTGCTGCCGGCGACCGGCTTCCTGCATCAGGAGCATATTCCGCTGGAGATGTTCCTGAAGACGCCGACCGGCAGCCTGTTCAAGGCAGGCGCCACCAATCACGGCTGAGAAATGCTTTCCGGCGCGGCAGCGATGTCGTTGCTGCGCCGGAATAAACCCGTTGCATGAGCGTCAGCAGGCGAGATCGGCGACGACGGAATCGAGGATCAGCATGCCGGATGGCGTGCAGCGCAGCCGTGAATTGCCGATCCGCTCGATGAATTTATGTTCGAGCAGAAACTCTTCCCGCTTCGGATCGAGCTCGCGGCCGGAAAGCTGCTGCCAGCGGGCGAGATCGACACCTTCCCTGAGCCGCAGCCCCATCAGCAGCAATTCGTCGGACTGTTCCTCATAACCCAGCCGCTCCTCGTCGAGAATGCCGTGGCCGTCGCGCTCAACCATGTCGAGCCAGGCTTCCGGCTTGCGCTCGGTCGCCGTCGCGATTTTTTCGCGGCCGCGCGTTAGCCGGCCGTGCGCGCCCGGCCCGATGCCGGCATAATCGCCGTAACGCCAGTAAGTCAGATTGTGCCGGCTTTCCGCACCTGGCCGGGCGTGGTTGGAAACCTCATAAGCGGGCATGCCCTCACCCGCGGTGATCTCCTGCGTCGCCTCATAGAGCACGGCCGATTGCTCGCCATCCGGCACGATCAGCTTGCCCGCCTTGTGCAGGCCGTAGAAGGGCGTGCCTTCCTCGATGGTCAGCTGGTAGAGCGACAGATGGTCGACCGCATAGGCGATCGCCTGCTTCAGCTCCCTTTCCCAGTCCTCGACCGTCTGGTCCGGCCGGGCATAGATGAGATCGAAGGACATGCGCGGAAAAATGTCGCGCGCGAGCCGGATCGCCTTCAGCGCGTCGGCGACATCATGCAGCCGGCCGAGAAATTTCAGGTCCCGGTCGTTCAGCGCCTGCACGCCGAGCGAGACGCGATTGACGCCGGCCGCCCGGTAGCCGCGGAAGCGCTCGGCCTCGACGCTCGAAGGATTGGCCTCCATGGTGATCTCGATACCATCAGGCACGTGCCAGTGCCGGGCAATGCCGTCGAGAATGGCGGCAACCGTTTCCGGCTGCATCAGCGAGGGTGTGCCGCCGCCGAGGAAGATGCTCGTCACCGTCTTCGGCCCGCTCATCGCCCGCACCGCCGCCGTCTCCTTCAGGAAGGCGGCGGCAAAGCGCTCCTGATCCACCGGCTGGTGGCGCACATGGCTGTTGAAGTCGCAATAGGGACACTTCGCCGCGCAGAACGGCCAATGGACATAGACGCCGAAGCCGGGCTCGCCGGTATCGGGCAGCAGCGTCGCATCGCGCGAGGAGCCTGGCGTATCGAAATTGCCCACGAACAGATCTTATGCCTCCAGGCAGGTTTCGACGAAGAGTTTGAAGGCGCGCGCCCGGTGCGACAGCGCCTGCGGCTTGCCGATATTCCAGCCGTGTTTTTCCTCGCCGCTCATCTCGCCGAAGGTAACGCCGTAACCCTCCGGCTGGAAGACCGGATCGTAGCCGAAGCCCTGCGTGCCGCGCGGCGGCCAGACGACATTGCCCTCCACTTCCCCGCGGAAGAGTTCGGTATGCCCGTCCGGCCAGGCGAGGCACAGCACGCTGACGAAACGCGCGGTGCGCTGTTCAGGCATCGTGGCGCCTGCTTCCTGCAGCGCCTTTTCCACCTTCGCCATCGCCATGTCGAAATCGCGCGTGCCGTCGGCTCTTTCCGCCCAATTGGCGGTGTAGACGCCGGGATCGCCGCCGAGCGCGTCGACCACCAGCCCGGAATCGTCCGACAGCGCCGGCATGCCGGCGGCATTGGCCGAGGCGACCGCCTTGATCGTCGCATTTTCCTCGAAGCTGGTGCCGGTCTCGTCGGGTTCGACGAAATTCAGCTCGGCCGCCGATTTGGCGGTGAAGCCGAGCGGACCGATCAGTTCCTGGATCTCGCGGATCTTGCCGGCATTGTGGCTGGCGACGACGATGGTCTTCGTTTCAAGCTTGCGCATTCAGATATCCTGTTCGATGCCCCAGATTTTGGCCTCCGCACATTCCAGGCTGTTGCCGGCCGGATCGCGAAAATAGATCGAGCGGCCGCCGTTCGGCCAATGCACCTCGGATTCGATCGCCACACCTGCCGCTTTCAGCCGTTCGGCAATCGCATCGATATTGCGGCCGGCGACCCGGAAGCAGGCATGGCCCTCGCCGCTCGTGCCGTGCGGCGGCACCTGCAGGGCATTGGGCGGCGGCGGCTTTACCGTTTCCTCGGGGTTGAAGATCAGCAGCACGCCGGGGCCGCAGCGGAAGAAGACATGCCGGTTGGCCGCACGGGTGATCTTTTCAAGTCCGAGAACGTCTTCGTAGAAGACCTCCGCCGCATCGAGATCCCGCGCATAGAGCGCCGTTTCCAGCATGCCTTCCAGCATGGGGTTCATCCCGCAATCGCCTGCTTCTGCAGGGCGACGAGTTCGCCGATGCCGTTCTTGGCAAGACCCATCAGCGAGGTGAATTCCTCTTCGGTAAACGGCGTGCCTTCGGCCGTGCCCTGGATCTCGACGATGCCGCCGGCGCCGGTCATGACGAAATTGGCATCGGTTTCGGCCGAGGAATCCTCGAGGTAGTCGAGGTCGATCACCGCCTGGCTGGCGAAGACGCCGCAGGAGATGGCGGCGACATGATCCTTCAGGACCCGGTCGACCTTGATCATGTTGCGGCTTTCCATCCATTTCAGGCAATCGTAAAGCGCAATCCAGCCGCCGGTGATCGACGCGGTCCGAGTGCCGCCGTCGGCCTGGATGACATCGCAATCGAGGGTGATCTGCCGTTCGCCGAGCGCCTGCAGATCGACGACGGCGCGCAGCGACCGGCCGATCAGCCGCTGGATTTCCTGGGTGCGGCCGCCCTGCTTGCCGGCCGCGGCCTCGCGCTTCATGCGTTCGCCGGTCGCCCGCGGCAGCATGCCGTATTCGGCCGTCACCCAGCCCTTGCCGGTATTGCGCAGCCACGGCGGCGTCTTGTCCTCGAGGCTTGCGGTGCAGAGCACATGCGTATCGCCGAACTTCACCAGGCAGGAGCCTTCCGCATGCTTGGAAAAGTTGCGCTCGAACGAGACCTTGCGCATCTGGTCGGTTTTTCTGCCTGAAGGCCGCATTCTTATCTCCTGGAGTTGCTGACCGCTTCTACGATTGGCGGCGCCCATTTGCAAATTCCCTTTTGCCACGGCGGCGAGTTTGACTATATTTTCGGAAGCATCATCAGTTTGGGTTCGAGAGGTTCATGGGCATCAGGTCGACGTCGGTTTCGGATGCCGTTGCCGTGCTGGACGAGCGCTCCCGAGAAATCTTTCGCCGCATCGTCGAAGGGTATCTGGAAAGCGGCGAACCGCTCGGCTCGCGCAATCTGTCACGCCTCCTGCCGATGTCGCTGTCGCCGGCCTCGGTGCGCAACGTCATGAGCGATCTCGAAGAGCTCGGCCTGATCTATTCGCCGCATATCAGCGCCGGCCGGCTGCCGACCCAGATCGGCCTGCGCTTCTTCGTCGATGCCTTCATGCAGGTCGGCGATCTCTCCGCCGAGGACCGCGCCAATATCGACCGCCAGGTGCGGGCGGAAAGCGGCGGCAATCCGGTGGAATCGATGATGAACGAGGCGAGCCGCATGCTGTCGGGCATTTCGCGCGGCGCCGGCCTCGTCATCACCTCGAAAAGCGATCCAGTGCTGAAGCATGTCGAGTTCATCCGGCTCGAGCCGACAAAGGCGCTCGCCGTGCTCGTCGGCGATCATGACCAGGTGGAAAACCGCATCATCGAGCTGCCGGCCGGCGTCACCTCCTCGCAGCTGACGGAGGCGGCGAATTTCCTCAATGCGCACATGTCCGGCCAGACCCTGCCGGAGCTGCGCAAACAATTGAGCCGGCTCAAGGACGATGTCCGCCACGAGCTCGATGCGCTGTCGCGCGATCTCGTCGAGCGCGGCATTGCCGTCTGGGCCGGCAGCCCGGACGAGGGAAAGCCCGCCCAGCTGATCATTCGCGGCCGGGCCAATCTGCTCGAAGGGCTTGGCGGCGCCGAGGATCTCGACCGGCTGCGCATGTTGTTCGACGATCTCGAAAAGAAGGACAGCCTGATCGAGATCCTCAATCTGGCCGAAAGCGGCTCGGGCGTGCGCATCTTCATCGGCTCGGAAAACAAGCTCTTCTCGCTATCCGGCTCGTCGCTGATCGTCGCGCCCTATCGCGACGAGGACGACCGGATCGTCGGCGCTGTCGGCGTCATCGGTCCGACGCGGCTCAATTATTCCCGCATCGTGCCGATGGTGGATTACACCGCCCAGCTCGTCTCCCGCCTTTCGCGCAATCCGCTTTAAGAACGTCGCCGAAGAAGGCGCGGAATTTTCTCTTCTTTGTCACGCAGACTTGATTTTTTTCGGTCAAACCTCGATATCGGGCGCATCTGAAGACACCAACCGGAGACCGTCATGACCGATGAAACGACGAAAAACGGACCTGACGCAACTGCGGCCGATGCCGCAGCCGACGCCGCCGCCTACGTCGAGAACGATACAGTGCAGGAAGAGACCGCCCAGCCAGACCCGCTTGAGCTTCTGAAAGCCGAAAACAGCGACCTGCGCGACCGCTATCTGCGCCTTGCCGCCGAGATGGACAATCTGCGCCGCCGCACCGAGCGCGAGGTCAAGGACGCCAAGTCCTATTCCGTCGCCGGTTTCGCCCGCGATATGCTCGCCGTCTCCGATAATCTGCGCCGGGCGCTGGATGCCATCTCTCCGGAGGCCAAGGCCACTGCCGATGCCGGCCTGACCACGCTGATCGAAGGTGTCGAGATGACCGAACGTGCCATGCTGTCGGCGCTCGAGCGCCATGGTGTGCGCAAGCTGGAGCCGGTCGGCCAGAAGTTCGATCCGAATTTCCATCAGGCGATGTTCGAGGTGCCGAACCCGGAAGTGCCGAACAACACGGTCGTCCAGGTCGTGCAGGCGGGCTTCACCATCGGCGAGCGCGTGCTGCGCCCAGCCATGGTCGGTGTCGCCAAGGGCGGCCCGAAGCCGGCCGAAGCCGAAACCAATTCCGTCTTCGACGAGAAGGACGCCTGAAGTCGTTTTCCTTCTCTCTTGTGAGAGAAGGAAAACCAAAGATCAGATGCGGGCGAAGCGTTCGATCAGAAGATCGAAGAAACCGTCCGCATCGACATGGCGCATCACCTTGGCATTGGGCTTGCGATCCGTCACATGCCACCAGTCGACGACGGTCATGCCGACGGTGAGTTCAGAGCGGACCTCGATCTCGACATTGCAGTCCCGGCCCTGGAAAAGCTCCGGCTTCAACAGATAGGCGACGACCGTCGGGTCATGCAGCGGCCCGCCGTCGGAGCCGTATTTCTCGATATCGAAGCGTTCGAAGAATTCCAGCATCTCGACCATCGCCTGTGCCGGCGCCGTGCCGATCTCGGCCATGCGCTTCACCCGGTCCTTGCGGGTCAGCAATTGATGCGTCACGTCGAGCGGCATCATCACGATCGGCACGCCTGAGCGGAAGACGATGTCGGCCGCCTCAGGATCGACATAGATGTTGAACTCGGCAGCCGGCGTGATGTTGCCGCCTTCGAAGAAGCCGCCGCCCATCATCACCAGTTCGCGGATGCGGGGGATGATGTCGGGTGCCTTCTGGAAGGCCATGCCGATATTAGTCAGCGGGCCGAGCGTGCAGAGCGTCACCGTGCCTTCCCCCTCGCGGCGCAGCGTCTCGATGATGAAGTCGACGGAATGGGTCGACTGCAGCGCCATCGTCGGTTCGGCGAGCTCGGGGCCGTCGAGGCCGGTCTTGCCGTGCACGTGCTCCGCCGTCACCAGCTTGCGGGCGATCGGCCTGTCGGCGCCGGCGAAAACCTTCGTCTCCGGCCGGCCGCAGAGCTCGCAGACGATGCGCGCATTGCGGCTGGTCAGCGAAAGCGGCACGTTGCCGGCGACCGTGGTGATCCCCAGCACCTCCAGCTCGTCGGGGCTGCCAAAGGCCAGCATGATGGCGGCCGCGTCGTCCTGGCCGGGATCCGTGTCGATGATGATTTTTCTGACGTTTGCCATTCCGATCGTTCCATCCCTCGCCATGCCCGCTGTTTCGGCATGCAGCATTTCTTCATTTCCCGTCACAAATCAGCACAGTTCGCGCGGGCATGTTTTGATGCGAGGCAGCCGTTGCTTTGTCAAGCAAGGAGGACGGCGTCGACCGTTTTAAGTCGAGCGGATCCTAAAATCGGCGAGGCGGCGCCGAGCGCTCGCGCGCGCCTTGCAGCGCTGGGCTTCTCTCCCCATATTAGCGGCATCCGGATGCTGCGCTTGAGGTCCGGGATGGTCGCTTGCATCAAGGACTTGAAAAGAGATGAGCCGCATTACCCCTTTCGCCAGCCCGCTGCTTCTGGGCTTCGATGCCATGGAAAAGACGCTGGAGCGCATTTCCAAGGCGAGCGACGGATATCCGCCCTACAATATCGAACGCATCGCCGCCGACAGCGGCGCGCCGGAACGTCTGCGCATCACCCTTGCGGTGGCCGGCTTCAGCGAGGAGGAACTCGACGTCTCCACCGAGGAGAACCAGCTTGTGATCCGCGGCCGGCAGGTGGAGCAGGGCGAGCGGGATTATCTCTATCGCGGCATTGCCGCCCGCCAGTTCCAGCGCACCTTCGTTCTTGCCGACGGCATGCAGGTGCTCGGCGCCGGCCTGAAGAACGGCCTGCTCTCCGTCGATCTAATTCGTCCGGAACCCGCGCGCATGGTCAAGAAAATTAACATTTCGGTTTCACAGTAGCACAACGGTTTGTCGAACCGTTGGTCCCTTCTTCCGGAGGAACAGGAATGTTGATGAAAGAAGCCACGTCTCACTTGACCAAATCCGAGCTTGCCCACATCGGCAACGGCGAGGTCGCCTACATCAGAAAAATGCGCACCGAAGAGGTCGCCAAGTGTTTCCCCGAGGCGCCGGATATCGATCCGAACGTCGATCTCTGGGCACTCTTCGGCGCCGACGGCACGCCGATCCTCTTGACGGACAACCGCTCCAGCACCTTCTTCAAGGCCGCCGAGGACGAACTGAAGACGGTCAGCCTGCACTGACCGTCAAGACGGCGCCTCTCGGCGTTTCGCCGCCCTTGCGGTACGCTGCGGCTTATTCGATTTCGCGGCGGTCGGGGCTGATGTCGCGACATATGTGCGTAGCGTTCTTTCGACGCTAGTATGCGCCAACAGCGGACATTGTGTCAGTGCGGCTTTCTGTTGTTTCGCGGTCAGCTGACTAGCACTAGCTCCGAAGCGATATTGATCGCGATACCATACTCGCTGGAGCATCCCGCTTAGAAGCGGCTGTCCCGTGGAGATTGAATTGTCCCACACAAATGATTTTTCTGAAGAAGAAATCGCCGCCGTCCGAGAACAAGCAGATCGTGAACATCTGCACGGACGAGAAGAACGCGTGGCTAATTTGGCGCGGCTCGGTCTTTGGGATGCTTCGCGTCTGACTTTTAACGAACGCGGAATGAAGATCAAAGCAATTCTGATTGGTGATCCAAACTCTTCAGAAGCGGAATTGGCAGTGATGTTCCCATACCTTTTCGGTGAACATAATTCAGAGCAAAAGGCCAAGCTCGAACAGCGCTTGTTAGAACTGAGCCTTGCTTGGGTAACCGAGCGAGGCTTCGTGTTCTTGAACGCACGAGGCCACAAGGTGATGCGCGACGTTTATTGGCTGAGGCATTGAACGCCTGTAATTATGAATGGTCAACGGCAGAGCGTTAGACAACAACTTGTCGTGAGCGAACGCGCACTGTTCGTCTATTGAATCCACCAGGACAGGGTCCCAAGAGATTGTTCGTCATGCCGCGTTCGCCGAACTTCCCGGAGCCTCAGATTTTCCGGAATGTCAGATAGGCCGAAGACCGGCCTTCACGCCGCGCCTTGGCCTCGTAGCGGGTGCTCGGCCAGCCCTCGTAGGGCGTCAGCCAGTCGGCCGCATTGTCGGCGAGCCAGTCGAAGCCGCCATGGTCGCGGCATTTGAGCAGCGTCCAGTTCACATAGGTGTCGATGTCGGAGGCGAAGCAGAACAGGCCGCCGGGCTTCAGCACGCGATGGAAGCGGTCGAGATTGGTCTTCGAGACGAAACGGCGTTTCCAGTGTTTCCGCTTCGGCCAGGGATCGGGATAGAGCAGGTCGATCTGGTCGAGCGACGCGTCCGGCAGCCAGTCGAGCAGCTGCGTCGCATCGTCGTTGTAGACGCGGATATTGCGCGCCCCCGTCTCGCCGATGCGCGACAACAGCTTCTGCATGGAATTGACGAAGGGCTCGACGCCGATGAAGCCGGTCGAAGGCCTTTCCAAGGCGCGGTGGATCAGATGCTCGCCGCCGCCGAAACCGATTTCCAGCCGCACTGTTTTGACGGCAACCGGGAAGAGGGAGGTCAGCGGCTCCGGAGGAGCCGCCGAGAGGTCGACGAGGAATGCCGGGAGCAGGCTGTTTAACGTCTCGGCCTGCTGTTCGCGCAGGGCCTTGCCCTTGCGGCGACCGAAAAAGGCTTCGGTCGCCCGGCCCCGGCGCTCCATATCGGTCATGCAGCGGCCTTGGTCTTGACGGCTTCCTTCAGCGCCTTGACGAGGTCGGTGCGCTCCCAGGAGAACGAGCCGTCACGGCCGGCCTTTCGGCCGAAATGGCCGTAAGCCGAGGTCTTGGCGTAGATCGGCTTGTTGAGGTCGAGGTGACGGCGGATGCCCGACGGCGACAGATCCATATTCTCGCGGATCGCCGCTTCGACCTGGTCCTCGGAAACGCCCTTGCCGGTGCCGTGCAGGTCGACATAGATCGACAGCGGCTGGGCGACGCCGATCGCGTAGGAGAGCTGGATCGTGCAGCGGTCGGCAAGGCCGGCGGCCACGACGTTCTTGGCGAGATAGCGGGCGGCATAGGCAGCCGAACGGTCGACCTTGGTGGTGTCCTTGCCGGAGAATGCGCCGCCGCCATGCGGCGCCGCACCGCCATAGGTGTCGACGATGATCTTGCGGCCGGTGAGGCCGGCATCACCGTCCGGGCCGCCGATGACGAACTTGCCGGTCGGGTTGATGTACCACTTGCAATCATCCGCAATCTTCAGCTCGCCGAGCGCTTCGCGGATATAGGGTTCGACGACGGCGCGGACCTTGTTGGAATCCCAGCTGTCATCGAGATGCTGGGTGGAAAGCACGATCGAGGTCGCTTCCGACGGCTTGCCGTCGACATAACGCACGGTCACCTGGCTCTTGGCGTCCGGGCCGAGCTTGGCGACCTCGCCATCACCCTTCTTGCGGGCGGTTGCGAGCAGCTGCAGGATCTTGTGGGAATAATAGATCGGCGCCGGCATCAGGTCCGGCGTCTCGCGGCAGGCATAACCGAACATGATGCCCTGGTCGCCGGCGCCCTCGTCGCCCTGCTGGTCGGCGGCGCTGTCGACGCCCTGGGCGATGTCGGCCGACTGCGAGTGCAGGAGCACGTCGATCTTTGCCTTCTTCCAGTGGAAGCCGTCCTGCTCGTAGCCGATATCCTTGATCGCGCGGCGGGCAGCGGCCTTGAACTTCGACGGATTGATGACGTCGTTGCCGTCCTTGTCCTTCTTCATCAGGCTCGGCGGCAGGCGGACCTCGCCGGCGATGACGACGCGGTTGGTCGTCGCCAGCGTTTCACAGGCAATGCGCACGCCCCACGGATTGACGCCGGTCTTGGCCGCTTCGCGGTAGACCAGATCGACGATCTCGTCGGAGATGCGGTCACACACTTTGTCCGGGTGACCTTCGGCAACAGATTCGCTGGTAAAGAGATAATTCGCGCGCATTCCGGGATTCCCCTCAAAGAATAAAAGCCTGCTAGTAGGTACTCAGTTCGAGCGCCGATGACAAGCGCAGAAGGACATAAATATATCTTTATATCTGCGGCAAAGTGACAAATTTTGCCCCAAAAACGCAAAAAAGCGGCCTTTCGGCCGCCTTCCATTCTGCGAAGGGAGCTGTGATCAGTCGGCGTCGGCTTCGGCCGCGAGCGCCTTGACCAGTTCCACGACCTTGCGGCGAACCTTGGGATCGGAAATCTTCACGAAGGCGCGGTTGAGTTGCAGGCCTTCGGAGGAGGAGAGGAAGTCGACGACATAATTCGAGCTGGAGGCTTCGGCCATGCCGCCGATGGCGCCGGAATGTTCGCCGGGTGCATCCTCGAAGAAGAAGGAGACCGGGACGTTCAAAATGCTCGAGATGTTCTGCAGACGGCTTGCACCGACGCGGTTGGTGCCCTTTTCATATTTCTGGATCTGCTGAAAGGTGATGCCGAGGCTTTCACCAAGCTTTTCCTGACTCATGCCGAGCATCGTTCGGCGGAGGCGAATGCGGCTGCCAACATGGATGTCGATGGGATTCGGCTTTTTCTTGTTTTCTATCATGGTCGTGCCCTAGCTACGAATTTCAACCTGTGTCCAACCGGCATGCCCCTGATCCATCCCAAAACGCCACGTTGCAGTCGGTGGGAACCCACCTTCCAACATACGTTAGGAACGCCGATTGTCATCACTATGCAATTTTAGGGGTTTTTGGTCAATTCAACCCTAAAATAAAACCTCCGCGCGAGATCAGCGCAATCAAAATCAGCAGAGCCTCGGTCAACCAGAAGTATGTCTGGTGGGGGTATGTGGTTCCGAACCCTTCACTGAGGCTATCGACAGTTGCATCAATAAAGCCGGTTTCTCCAAGATCGAGGCCGGCGATTATTTCTCCGTGCGCGTTCACCAGCGCCGAAATGCCGCTATTGGCGTCGCGAATCAGCGGCAGGCCGGTCTCGACCGCCCGCACCCGCGCCTGCAGGAAATGCTGGTAGGGGCCGGGCGTCATGCCGAACCAGGCATCATTGGTGAGGTTGAGGAGTGCGTTGGCGTCTTTTATGTCGCCGGTCATTTCATCAGGAAAAATGATCTCGTAGCAGATCAGCGGATAAAGATTGAGGCCGCCGGGCAGCGTCAGCAGGTGCCGGCTTGCGGCAGCCGAAAACCCGCCCGGGATCTCGACGACGTTCTGCATGCCGAATTCGGTGAGCAGGTCTTCGAAGGGCAGATATTCGCCGAAGGGCACCAGATGCACCTTGTCGGAAGCGGCAATGATCTGGCCGCGGCCGTCGATCACATAGATGGAATTATAGTAGCGCACCGGCGTGCCCGGTCCCATCTCCTCGGCGCGCACCGCGCCGGCGATCAGGATCTGGTCGTCGTCGAGCGTATCGGCGATCCGCGTCAGCGCATCCTGGTTGTCGGTCAGGATAAAGGGGATCGAGGTTTCCGGCCAGACGATGATATTGGGCTTGCGCCCGCCATTCCTCGGCGCCTCGGCCGAAAGCTTCAGATGCGTCTCGAAGATCGCATTGCGATCGGCGTCGTTGTCCATCTTCGCCGCTTGATCGATATCAGGCTGCACCAGCCGCACCACCGGCCGCTTGTCCTCGGGCAACGGCACGGGCCGCGGCGCCAGATAGAGAACATAGGTGCCGTAGCCGAGATGGGCGGCAAACAGCAGGACGGCAAGCGCAATGCCGGTGCGTGCGCCCTGCCGGGTCCCGACAAGGGCGGGGGCGGAAAAGACGAAGACGGCAAGGGCGGTCACGCCCATCGCCCCGATCACATGCGCCGACTGCATCATCAGCGGAACCGGCATCAGGCCGTAGCCGATGGCGTTCCAGGGAAAACCGGTGAGGATGACGCTGCGAAGCCATTCCATCAGCCCGAAGCCGGCCGCAAGCGCGGCGATCCGCCCCATGCCGTCGGACCAGAAGATGCGGGCCAGCGCAACAGCCAGCCCATAGAAGATCGCCAGACAGGCCGGCAGACCGAGGATGGCGAGCGGCAGCGCCCAGGCGAATTCCTCCGAATCGACCAGCAGCGCGTGGCCGAGCCACCAGAGGCCGGCGACGAAATAGCCGAAGCCGAACAGCCAGCCGACCGCAAAAGCCGGCCACAGCCTGCCGATCAGGCCGCTTTCAGGCGAAGCCGCCGCTCCGTCGATCAGCCAGACGAGCAGCGTGAAGGACAGGAACATCGCCGCGAAAAAGCCGAAGGGCGGCAGCGCCAGCACGGCGAATGCCCCTGCAGCAACGGCCAGCAACGACCGTTTGACCCCCCAGACGAGGATAACCCTGTCCGCAAGCCGCTCCATGCGCACTCCCATCAAACCGCGAATCAACCCATCCGCAGTCTTTCAAAAAAGCGGCTCTTTGTCCTGTTAATGCACGTCGTCAGGAACCGCGCAGCGGTTCCGGAATGACGACACGCTGCAAAAGCAAGGAACTAGTTGGCGGTCGATTCGGCCGGCCGGTCGTCACCGGTCTCGGAGCCGGGCGTGATGTCGCCGGCCTCTTTGGCGCGGCGGCGAATTGCGTGGCGCTTACGGGTGATGCGCAGCCGTTTGATGCGGCGCGGATCGGCGTCGAGGATGTGGAACTCGAAATTCGGCAGCGCCTGAACGACTTCGCCGCGCACCGGAATGCGGCCGAGGGCCGAGAAGATCAGCCCGCCCAGCGTATCGACTTCGTCGACCTGCTCGCTGATGTCGAAATCCGGCCCGATCGCTTCGGCGATCTCTTCCAGCTCGACGCGGGCGTCGGCGACGAAGACGTCTTCGGCGACGCGCTTGAACATCACCTCTTCGTCGTCATGTTCGTCGTCGATGTCGCCGACCACCATTTCGACGATGTCCTCATGCGAGGCGAGCCCGTCGGTGCCGCCATATTCGTCGATGACCAGCGCCATCTGCGTGCGGTTCACCTGCATCCGGCGCAGCAGGTCGGAGGCCAGCATCGACGGCGGCACGAACAGGATCTTGCGGATGATGCCGGCCTCGGCCAGCGTCTTCTGCAGGTCGACGCGGGCGAGATCGAAATTCGGCTTGGCCGAACGCGTCGGCTTCTGGATATTCTCAGGCGCAACGTCGATCGCCGGCAGGGTAACGGCCGGTTTTGTCGGGCCGCGGCGCTTGTTGCGCGCCTGCTTGGCGACATAGGAGAGCAGGTCGCGGATATGCACCATGCCGCGCGGATCGTCGAGCGTATCGGCATAGACGGGCATGCGCGAGCGGCCGGATTCCTCGAACAGGATCATCAGCTCGCCGATGGTGATGTTCTGGTCCACCGCCTCGATATCGGCGCGCGGCACCATCACGTCGGCGACCCGCACCTCGCGGAAGCGCAGGATATTGTGCAGCATCGCCCGCTCGTCGGGCGAAAAGGCATCGTCGCCGGCCGCGTCGGTCATCAGCGCGTCGGCCAGATCCTCGCGCAGCCGCGAGCCTTGCTGCGGGCGGAGAATGCGCGCGGCGCGCGACCAGAAGGATTGGGATCGGCCGGATGGCCGACTACTACTGCCCGCCTCGTCCGAAGAGGAGGATGACTCGGAGTCCTTGGCGTCTGCCGCCGGCTTCGTCGTAAAGTCGCTCATGGTTCCATTTTAAGGTCTTGACCCTCGTAAGGATCAGATAGGCCGAGCTGCGCCAAAATGCGAGTCTCCAGCCCCTCCATAATTTCGGCTTCGGTACTATTCATATGGTCGTAGCCGAGAAGATGCAAGAAACCGTGCACCAGAAGATGGGTCAGGTGGTCGTCGAAACTCTTTTCGAGCTCATGGGCCTCCCGCTCCACCGTCTCCCGGGCAATGATGATGTCGCCGAGCATCGGGCCGGGCATTTTGCCAGGCTGAACCGGAAAGGCCGGAAAGGAGAGCACGTTGGTCGCCTTGTCCTTGCCGCGCCACTCGGCGTTGATGTCCTGGATCGAGGCGTCGTCGGTAAACACCAGCGAAACCTCGGGCGGCATCGTCGGGAAGGGCTGCCTTTCGCTGTCGCGGAGATAGACCGCCGCTGCCCCGAGCACGCGGCCGCAAAAAGCCAGCAGCGTCTCTTCCTCGGGCCAGCCGATGTTCTCGATGCTGATCTGGATGTCGAGCTCGGCCATCAGTCCTGCCGGCTGACGTCTTCGGGTTCGACGGCATAGGTCGAATCATAGGCCCTGACGATGCGCCCGACCAGCGGATGACGCACGACGTCGGTATCCTTGAAGCGCACGATCGAGATGCCCTCGACGCCGTTCAGCAGCTGCAGGGCCTCGACCAGGCCGGATTTGACGCCGCGCGGCAGGTCGATCTGGCTCGGGTCGCCGGTGACGATCATCCGCGCATTCTCGCCGAGGCGCGTCAGGAACATCTTCATCTGCATCGACGTGGTGTTCTGCGCTTCGTCGAGGATGATCGCGGCATTGGCGAGCGTGCGGCCGCGCATGAAGGCGAGCGGCGCGATTTCGATGACGCCGGCGGTGATCGCCCGGTCGACCTTGTCGGCCGGGATCATGTCATAGAGCGCGTCATAGAGCGGGCGAAGATAGGGATCGACCTTTTCCTTCATGTCGCCGGGCAGGAAGCCCAGACGCTCACCGGCCTCAACGGCCGGACGCGACAGGATGATTTTTTCGACCGCGCCGCGCTCCAGCAGCTGGGCGGCATGGGCGACGGCGAGATAGGTCTTGCCGGTGCCGGCCGGGCCGACGCCGAAGACCAGTTCGGAGCGTTCCAGCGCCCTGATATAGGCGTCCTGGGTCGGCGTGCGGGCGATGATCGTCTTCTTGCGGGTGGAGACCTGCGCCATCGTCAGCTTGGCCTTGCGCTCCATCGTCGGCAGGCTGAGCTGATCGTCGGCGGCGACCGCCATGCGGATTGCGCCCTCGACGTCGGATCGTTCCACGCTGCCGCCTTTCTGAAGTTTTTCATAGAGATAGTCGAGCGTGCGCCGTGCCTGGTTGGTGGTCACGACATCGCCCGATATGACGACGGAATTGCCGCGCGCCCGCGCATCGATGTTGAGCCGCTCCTCGAGCAGCTTGAGGTTCTGGTCGAATTGACCGAAGAGCTCGCTGGCGAACCGATTGTTCTCGAACGTCAGGACGAAGTGATTGGTGTCGCTCGGCGTGCGGGGGTGGCGCGGTGAAGAAGAAACCAATTCTTGTCCGTTCAAGCGGTCGGGCTCCTTGGGTTAGACCGCAGCCTCTGCGCGTTCGGCAAACAGGCTGTTCGTTCCGGTTCCGGTGATTCGCACTTTAATAATGTCACCGATTTGCGATGCTTTTGCATCAACATTCACGGATTGAAGCCAGGGAGAACGTCCGATTAGCTGGCCGGGCATGCGGCCGGGCTTTTCGAGCAGCAGATCGATCTCCTTGCCGATGCAGGATTCGGCAAATTCCTGCTGCTGCTTCAAAAGAAGCGCTTGCAGGCGTTCCAGCCGTTCTGCCTTGATTTCTTCCGGCACCTGGTCCTTCAGTTCCGCACCGGGTGTGCCCGGCCGTGTCGAGTATTTGAACGAGAAGGCCTGCGCGTAGCGCACCTCCTCTACAAGTCTCAGTGTATCCTCAAAATCCGCATCTGTCTCCCCCGGAAAGCCGGTGATGAAATCGCCCGACAGCGCGATGTCGGGCCGCACCGTGCGGATGCGTTCGATCAGCGTCAGATATTCGGCTGCGGTATGGCGCCGGTTCATCGCTTTCAGGATGCGGTCCGAGCCCGATTGCACCGGCAGGTGCAGATAGGGCATCAGCGCCCGCAAGTCGCGGTGCGCCTCGATCAGCCGGTCGTCCATGTCGCGCGGATGGCTGGTGGTATAACGCAGCCGCGCGAGGCCGGGGATCTCGGCCAGGCGGTAGAGCAGGTCGCCGAGGCTCCATGCCTCGCCCCGAGGCCCGGCGCCGTGCCAGGCATTGACGTTCTGGCCGAGCAGGGTGATCTCGCGTACGCCGGCTTCGACGAGCTTTTCGGCTTCCTCGACGATCTGGGAAACCGGCCGCGACACTTCCGAGCCGCGCGTATAGGGCACGACGCAGAAGGTGCAGAACTTGTCGCAGCCCTCCTGCACCGTCAGGAAGGCGGTGACGCCGCGGGCGCGGATCTTCCGGCTCTCGGCGATCGGCAGATGCTCGAACTTGTCCTCGATCGCATATTCGGTATCGACGACGCGCTGGCCCTGTTTGGCCCGCCGCAGCGCTTCCGGCAGGCGATGATAAGTCTGCGGACCGATGACGACGTCGACGGCCGGCGCGCGACGCAGGATCTCCTCGCCTTCGGCCTGGGCGACGCAGCCGGCAACGCCGATCATCATCTCCCTTCCGTCCGCCGCCTTCTTCTTCTTCATCTCGCGCAGCCGGCCGAGCGCGGAATAGACCTTCTCGGCCGCCTTTTCGCGGATATGGCAGGTGTTGAGAAGGACAAGGTCGGCCTCTTCCATGTCCTCGGTCGGCTCGTAACCGTCGCGGGCGAGCGCATCGCTCATGCGCGTGGAATCATAGACGTTCATCTGGCAGCCATAGGTCTTGATGAAGACCTTGCGGCTGTTGGAGCCGTCGCGGAGTGTCTGCTCCGGGGCCTGAAGAAGGGCGCTGTCCTGTGTCATGGCGGCTATGTAGTGGTTTTTGCCGCCCGAGAAAATCAAAATCTTGTTTTAGCAGCCGCGCAAAACTGTGCAGCGACCTTGCGACAACGGCATGCGAGAAAACCGGGAGCTAAAGCGCAAGGAGCGCATCTGAAAGATCGCGACGCGCTTTAGGAAATTTCCCGCCCGCGCAGGCGGCTGTTCAGGAGGTTGCGGATGCGCGAGGCGATCGTCGCGCTCACCTCCTTGCGGTTGGTGTCGGCGCGGTATTCCACCGCTTCGCCGAAGCAAACCTCCGCGTCGAGGGCGCCGCATCTGACGATGTCGATCAGGTGCGGCAAGAGCTCGATATCACCCGGCCAGGCGGCGAGCGGCCTGTGATAGCGCCCCATGGCGATGCCGTGCACGCGGGTATAGGCGATCGCCACCGGCTGCACCACGACTGTCCCCGTCGGCGAGGCGGGCACGGCCATCGCGGCGGCGCCGAAAAGCGAGGATTTCACCTCCAGCAGCCGGTTGCCGTCCGAGGTCGTGCCCTCCGGGAAGAGCACGATGATTTCGCCGTCGGCCATGCGCCCGGCGATCTCATTGGCCTGATGACCGGTTTTGCGCCTCTCCTCGCGCACGACGAAGACGCTTTTCTGCAGCTTGGCAAGCGTGCCGAAGATCGGCCAGTCGGCCACCTCGATCTTGGCGATGAAGGCGACGTCGGCCACGGCCGACATCACCATGATATCCATCCAGGACGAATGGTTGGAGCAAAGCATCAGCGGCCGGCGATCTTCCAGCCTGCCGGTGACGCGCACGCGGATGCCGAGGCAATAGCAGATGATGCGGTGCCAGACGCGCGGCAGCCGGCGGCGCAGCCGCCAGTCGAAACGCAGCGCCAGCAGCTGCAGCGGTATGAGCACGATGCTGACGGCAAGGATGACGGCCGCAGCCAAGGCGATGCGCAGCCAGGCGATCAAAGGTGCTGCTCCCGGGCGGCCATTGCTTCAGAGATCGTCCTTCTTCAACGGAATGCCGTAGAGCTCCAGGCGATGATCGACCAGCTGGAAGCCGTGTTCGCGGGCGATGCGCTCCTGCAGCGCCTCGATCTCCGGCGAGCGAAATTCGATGACCGTGCCGGTTTTCAGGTCGATGAGGTGGTCATGGTGCTCTTCCGGCACTGTTTCGTAGCGCGAGCGCCCGTCGCGGAAGTCGTGGCGGGCGATGATGCCGGCATCCTCGAACAGTTTGACGGTGCGATAGACGGTCGAGATCGAGATTTTCGCATCGACTTTCACCGAGCGGCGGTAGAGCTCTTCGACGTCGGGATGGTCTGCCGAATCTTCCAGGATGCGCGCGATCACGCGGCGCTGCTCGGTCATGCGCATGCCGCGTTCGGCGCAAAGCTCCTCAAGGGTCTTGGCTACATCAGGCATGGCCCGCCTTCAAAAATATTCGCGTTTCGACAACGCCCGCACGGTCGTCGCGCCGGCCGGCCTGTCATCTCTCTGCCACGGAACTACCGAAGAACGCGCTTCATGACAAGCGCCGTGGAAAGGGCGCCGTTTTCCTGCTTGTAGTAGCCTTGGCGCTCGCCGACCTTCTCGAAGCCGAGCTTGCGGTAGAGGCCGAGGGCGGCCGTATTGCCGTTGTCGACCTCGAGAAACATGCTCTCGCCGCCGCGCGCCCGCGCCTCCCGCATCGCCGCCTGCATCAGCCGCCAGCCGAGCCCGGAACGGGCGACCTTGGCCTGCACGGCGACCGTCAGGATTTCCGCCTCGCCGGCGACCTGGCGGGCAAGAATGAAGCCGGGCAGCGGCTTCTTCAGGATGGCATTGGTCTGGCGCGCGACGAAGCCGAACACGGTCTCCTGCGACAGCAGGCTGTGGAACTCGCCGTCGCCCCAGGGCCTTGCGAAACGCTCGCCATGCAGGACGGCGACGTCGCGGCAATCCTCGCGCTCCATGGCGATGATCTCGAATTCCGGCTTCAGCGTCAGATAGGCTTCCAGCATGTCACACTCGTCGCGCAATCGCATATCCGGCCTGCGGTTTGGCATCCGGTCCGCGCAGATAAAGGGGCTTTGGCTTTCCGGCATCGGCGGCGGCGGCACCGAGGCGCGCCACCACTGAAATCGGAAACACGTTGGCATGGTCGCCGCCGGCGTCCGCCTTCAGGAGCGGCGTTGCCGAACCGGTGATCTCGCCGTCGAAGCCGGCGGCGAAAGCCTGGGCATCGGCGACGCTTGCCGCCCGCGGCGCATCGAGCGGAGAACCATCCGCCGCAAAGGACTGGAGATAGATTTCGTCCCGCTTGGCGTCCATGGCCGCAAGCACCGCGCGGCCGGGCGTCCTCTCACGCTCTGCGGCCGCCATCACTTCGAGTGTGGTGACGCCGACGACGGGGATTTGCAGGGAGAGCGCAAAACCGCGGGCTGCGGCAACGCCGACGCGGATACCGGTAAAGGAGCCGGGGCCAATGGTGACGGCGAGGCGGTCGACCTCAGAAAGCGTCATATCGGCCTGAGCCAGTGCACGGTCGACGATATCGATCAGATGTTCAGCATGCCCCTTGCCGATCATGTCCGATGCCTCCCCCAGCACCGTATTCCTGCCGCTGTCATAAACGGCGGCAGAGCAATCTACACCTGCCGTGTCGAGCGCCAGAACGATCATGCCATCAATTTCCGAATAAACTCTTGTCGCTAACCATAAACCCGTCCGGCCGAACGAGAGATGAACGGCCGGAACGAATTCGAGATTTTCAAGCGGCAATCACTTCCTGCACTTCGGGTACGAAATGGCGCAGCAGGTTCTGGACGCCGTGCTTCAGCGTCGCCGTCGAAGACGGGCAGCCGGAGCAGGAACCCTTCATGTTCAGATAGACCTTGCCGTCCTTGAAGCCGCGGAAGGTGATGTCGCCGCCGTCCTGGGCAACGGCCGGGCGCACCCGGGTCTCCAGAAGCTCCTTGATGGTCAGCACGATCGACTCGTCGCTTTCATCGAAGAATTCGTCGCCGGCATCGGCGTCTTCGGACAGGATGGAGGCATCGCCCATGACCGGCTTGCCGGACATGAAATGCTCCATGATCGAGCCAAGGATAGCCGGCTTAAGATGCTGCCATTCGGCATCGTCCTTGGAGACAGAAATGAAATCATAGCCGAAATAGACGCCGGTGACGCCAGGGATTTCGAACAGCCGGGCAGCGAGCGGCGAAGCCTCGGCCTCTTCGGCGCTGCGGAATTCGGCGGTGCCGTTTTCCATGACGACCTTGCCCGGCAGGAACTTCTGCGTGGCGGGATTCGGCGTGGCTTCGGTCTGAATGAACATCTGGCTCTCCATGCGGCGGGCCCAAGACCTCGACCGTCTTTTAGAATTCTTCAAAAGAAAATAGGCCCATTGCCTGATCTAATCAAGAGACTTGTACTCAAGAAATAGGCTCAGCAGAGGGCGTCGATTTCCTCGTTCGTCAGCGTATCCGGCAGCACGGTCACCGGAATCGGAAACGCCGCCGCGCGTCCGGCGATCGACGAGACCAGCGGTCCCGGACCTTCCTTCGCCGAACCGGCGGCCAGAACGAGGATCGCCACATCGCGGTCGTCCTCGATCACCGCGTTGATCTGTTCGGCCGCACCGCCTTCGCGGATAACGATTTCCGGCTCGATGCCGATCGTCTCGCGCACGATCTGGGCGATCTTGGCGACGGTCGCCTCGGCCTCTTCACGGGCTTCCGCCCGCATGATCGCCTCGACACCCAGCCATTGCTGAAAATCCCCGTCGGGAATGACGTAGAGCAGCACCAGCCCGCCATTGGAATTCTTCGCGCGCCGGCCGGCATAATGAACGGCGCGTTGGCATTCGGGTGTACC
Source organism: Rhizobium sp. M10 (assembly GCF_002531955.1). Lineage (NCBI taxonomy): Bacteria > Pseudomonadati > Pseudomonadota > Alphaproteobacteria > Hyphomicrobiales > Rhizobiaceae > Rhizobium > Rhizobium sp. M10. The sequence goes on from NZ_NWTA01000009.1 coordinate 124,801, forward strand.
GTCGATCACCGCCATGAATTTGCGGCGATGACCTTCGAGCCGTGAGAGTCGCTTCGATACCATGCGGCGGACTCTGACACCCGAAGCGGAAAAATTGCAAGCGCAGTTTTTGCTCCTCTTCCCCCAACCGGGAGAAGAGGAGATGTGCCTTAATACAGGAAACCGATGACGTCCCGCAGCTGGTTCATCGTCACCTCGGCGCGAGCCCGGGCACGTTCGCTGCCCCTGCGCAGGATCGCATCGATGTGGCTGGTATCGTCCATCAGCCGGCGCATTTCGCCGGTGATCGGCGCCAGCACCTGGATGGCGAGATCGACCAGCGCCGGCTTGAAGACCGAGAACTGCTGGCCGCCGAATTCGGCAAGCACTTCCGGCTTCGATTTGTCGGCAAGCGCGGCATAGATCGCCACCAGATTGTCGGCTTCCGGCCGGCCCTGCAGCCCGTCGACCTCGCTCGGCAAACCGTCCGGATCGGTCTTTGCCTTGCGGATCTTCTTCGAGATTGCATCCTCGTCATCCATCAGATTGATGCGCGACAGGTCCGAAGGATCCGATTTCGACATTTTCTTGGTGCCGTCGCGCAGCGACATGACGCGCGGTGCCGGTCCGCCGATCAGCGGCTCGACCATCGGGAAATAGGCATGCACCGGCTCGTCGCCGACGGTGATGTCGATGCCGTAGCCGGTCCTGCCGATATGCTCGGCATAATCGAGGTTGAACTTCATGGCGATGTCGCGGGCAAGCTCGAGATGCTGCTTCTGGTCCTCACCGACCGGCACATGGGTGGCGCGGTAGACGAGAATGTCGGCGGCCATCAGGCTCGGATAGGCGTAGAGGCCGAGCGAGGCCTGCTCGCGGTCCTTGCCGGCCTTGTCCTTGAACTGCGTCATGCGGTTCATCCAGCCGATGCGGGCGACGCAGTTGAAGATCCAGGCGAGTTCGGCATGCTGCGGCACGGCCGACTGATTGAAGACGATGTGTTTTTCCGGATCGATGCCGGCGGCGATGAAGGCGGCGGCGATCGAGCGCGTCTGGCCCGGCATGTCCTCGTGCACCAGCTGGGCAGTCAGCGCATGCATGTCGACGACGCAGTAGATGCAGTCATTGCCTTCCTGCAGTGCCACGAAGCGGCGGATCGCGCCGAGATAATTGCCGAGATGCAGATTGCCGGTCGGCTGCACGCCGGAGAATACGAGTTTCTTGAATTCGCTCATGTCGTCCTCAATAGGCTGGTGGAGGGCCTACAGCGCCGCGCGTCTTTCAGACGCGCAAAGGACGCTGTAACATTCGAAATTGCTGCTTTATTCCTCAAGTCGATTCCGACCTGAGGAATAAAGCAGTGGGCTGTTCGCCCATGTTGCTAACGCCGCGGCTTATGCACGGGCAGCCGGTCGCAATCAAGAGGTTCAGCCTGCGGCATGCTGGATCAGATCGAAGCTGTTGCCGTAGGGATCGGCAAAGACCGCCACGGTGCCGTAAACCTCATGCCTGGGCTGCTCCAGAAAGCGGACGCCGGCTGCAAGCATGGCGGTATGATCGCGGGCGAAATCGTCGGTCTTCAGGAAGAAGCCGACACGACCACCCGTCTGGTTGCCGATTGCTGCGTGCTGCGCATCGTTCGCCGCCTGCGCCAGCAGAAAGGCGGCGCCATCCCCGCCTCGCGGCTTCACCACCACCCAGCGTTTGCCCTCCGGCTGCGGCTTGTCCTCAAGGCAGTCGAAACCGAGCACATCGCAATAAAAGGCCTTGGCGCGGTCGTAATCGTCGACGACCAGAGTGACGAGGAAAAGCGACTGGATCGTCATGTGATCTCCTGTGTTTGGATGTTTTTTCCATTTTGAGGCAGGCATTGCCCCGGTTTTAAGCCGAATTGATCAGGCTGTTTAGTTATAATTGAGTATAAAATTTCACAGAAAAGCTTTTATTGAACTGAAAATCCTCGACCGCGCAGGGGTGGCGGGATGGCCGCCGTTCCAACCGCCCGGAGGGACCCATGCAGAACCCCGCTTTGCTCGCCATGGCAGGCCTTTTCGCTCTACAATCAGTAACCAGCGCCGTCGGTCAAGACAGCAAAAGGCCGGCTATTCACCTGCCGAAACATGAGGCGCGCCTCGCCTATACGGTGCAGACCGTCAGCGTCCGTGCCGGCTGTTTTCCCGCGCGTCTTCGGGCCGTGTTGTCGCATATCGCCGCGAAAACCGGACGCCGTCCGATGATCACCTCCGGCCTGAGGCCGCATCCCCGCCGTCATGGCTCCCTGCACGGCAAATGCCTGGCGGCCGATATCAGGATGCCGGGCCTGTCGGAGCGCACCATCATCGCCGCCGCAAGCAGCGCACCGGGTATCGGCGGCATCGGCACCTATTGCAACGGCATCGTCCATGTCGATGTCGGGCCGCGGAGGCGGTGGGTCGATTGTTAGGGCTTATGCATCCTCTGCCGCCACCGGTTTGCGGTTCAGATTGCGCCGGATCATGCCGAGATTCGCTCCGCCGATCAGGAAGGCGGCGGCGAAATAGACCAGCATGGAGATCGCAATCAAAAGCCCCAGCGTGCCGATCTTGGTGAGAAGCGGCGCGCCCGAGGCAAGCCAGGGCGCAAAATACTGCTTGAGGAAGACGATCGCCGCCCCCATGACGGCGGCAGCGACGATCAACAGGGCGGCGCGTTTTGCCAGCGCCCATTCCCATGTCAGATGCCCGCGGCGCAACAGCGTGGTGAACAGCAGCACGGTACTGATCCAGCCGGCGGTGGCTTCGGCGACGGCGATGCCGGGCGCGCCCATATAGGGGAAGAGTGTCAGCGCCGTGGCGCAGTTGGTCGCGACGGCGATCGCCGAGAAGCGCATCGGCGTCTTGGTGTCCTCGCGGGCATAGAAGCCGGGTTGCAGCGCCTTGATCAGCACGAAGGCGGGCAGGCCGATGCCGTAAATCGCCAGGATCGAGCCGACGACGAGGGTGTTTTCCTGATGGAAAGCGCCGCGTTCGTAGAGCACGCGGATTATCTCGTCGGACAGGATCCACAGCGCGAAGGCGGCCGGAATGGTCAGGAACAGCACGAATTCGATCGAGCGGTTCTGCAGGTTGCCGGCCTCGCGCAAGTGGCCGGCCTTCAAGGCGCGCGCCAGCTCCGGCAGCAGCACCACGCCGACGGCGACGCCGACGACGCCGAGCGGCAGCTGGTAGATGCGGTCGGCATATTGCAGTGCCGCGATCGCGCCGTCGCGGGAGGAGGCGATCGCCTGGCCGATCAGCTGGTTGATCTGGGTGATGCCGCCGGTGACGGCGGCCGGCACGGCCAGAATCAGCAGCCGCTTGACGTTCGGCGTCATCTTCGGGAAGCGCAGGCCGATGCTCATGCCGGCCGCAAGCACGCCGACATAGACGACGGCAAGCTGCAGCACGCCGGCCACAAGCACGCCCCAGGAAAGATACCAGGCGGTCGCCAGCGGATCGGCACCGGTATAGAGCGCATAGAACAGCGCCCCGATCATCACCACGTTCAAGAAGACGGGAGCGATGGCGGCGGCGAAGAAATGATGCAGCGAATTCAGCATGCCGCTCATCATTGCCGTTAGCGACATGCACATGAGATAGGGAAACATCACGGCCGCCATGCGGATCGTGATCGAGAATTTCTCGGGGTCGTCGGCGAAACCCGGCGCGATGATAAAACGCACCAGCAGCGGCATGGAGAGCTCCATCACGATGGTGATGAGGAGCAGCACCGAAAACAACACGCCGAAGACTTCCTCGGAAAAGCGCTTGGCGCCATCCGTGCCGTTCGCCTCGATCTCCTTGGCAAAGAGGGGCACGAAGGCGGCGTTGAAGGCGCCCTCGGCAAACAGCCGGCGAAACAGGTTCGGGAAGCGGAAGGCGGCGTAGAAGACGTCGGCCATCGGGCCGGTGCCGAGTGCGGCCGCCATCAGCGTTTCGCGGGCGAAGCCGAAGATTCGGCTGCCGAGGGTGGCGCCGCCGACGGTCGCGAATTTCTTGACGAGGCTCATGCTGGGGAATCGGCTTTCTTTTCGGCTGGGGGCGATGTCCGGGTGGCGGCGGGCGCGATGATGCCGGAAGGCATGCGCTCGCGCAGCTCGTCCTCCTCCTCGGCCATCACCGCCTTCATCCGGGCGGTGATGTTGGCGCGCTTGCTGTCGCCCGAGATTTTCTGGCCGACCAGATCGGTGACGTAGAAGGTGTCGATCACCTTCTCGCCGAAGGTGGTGATGCGGGCCGACTGGATGTCGAGCGACAGATCGGAGAGCACAGCGGTGATCTCCGACAAGAGGCCGGGCCGGTCGAGGCATTCGACCTCGATGACGGTGAATTTGTTCGACAGGCTGTTGGTGATGTTGACCGACGGCGGAATGACGAAGGCCTTGCTTTTCTTGCGGTTGCGCGCGCGCGTGGCGATGACTTCGGGCAGGCGCTTGCGCCCCGACAGCACGTCTTCGATCATCCGTCCGATCGTGCCGGCGCGGCGCAGTTCGTCGGCATCGTCGGCAAACTCGCGGCTGACATGGATCGTATCGAGCGCCCGTCCATCCGACGTCGTGAAGATCTGCGCGTCGACGATGTTGGCGCCGGCGGCCGCACACGCCCCGGCAATGACGGCGAGCAGGCGCGGATGGTCGGGCGACAGCACGGTGATCTCGGTGATGGCGTGGAAACTGTCGGTCCGCACCATGGTGGCGAGCGCCTGGCCCGCCTTGTCGGCCTGGCGGATGAACTGGGCGTGGCGGAGCTGGTCTTCCAGCGGCACGGAGAGCAGATAGGGCTGGTAATGCAGTTTGGTATAGGTGTTGCGGTCCTTCTGGCTCCAGTCGGAGAGCGCAGCCCGCAGCGCATCGGCGGCGGCGTTCGCCCGCTCCTTGCGGGAGACCTCCGAGAAACCACCGGCCAAAAGCAGCTCGGTTTCATAATAGAGCGTGCGCAGAAGCTGGCCCTTCCAGCCGTTCCAGACGCCGGGGCCGACGGCGCGGATATCGCAGATCGTCAGGATCAACAGCATCTTCAGCCGGTCGAGCGACTGCACCCGGTCGGCGAAATCGGTGATGGTCTTGCGGTCGGTGAGGTCGCGGGTCTGCGCCACCATCGACATGGTCAGATGTTCCTCGATCAGCCAGACAACGATTTCCGTCTGCTTCTGCGACAGGCCGAACCGGGCGCAGAGCTTGCGGGCGACGCGGGCGCCGGCGATCGAATGATCCTCCAGCCGGCCCTTGGCGATATCGTGGAGAAGAACGGCGACGTAGAGCGCCTCGCGGTCCTCGATATTCGCGATCAGCTTGTTGGCGAGCGGGTGCAGATCCTCCGAACGCGACTTGTCGATCTCGGAGAGAACGTCGACGGTGCGGATCAGATGTTCGTCGACCGTATAGTGGTGATACATGTTGAACTGCATCATCGCGACGATCTTGCCGAAATCGGGAATGAAACGGCCGAGCACGCCGGCCTCGTTCATCCGCCGCAGGATCAGCGCCGGGTCGCGTTTCGATGTCAGGATCGACATGAACAGGCGGTTCGCCTCGTCGTTTTCCCGTAAGCTGTTGTCGATCAGGGCAAGCGAACGGGTGACGCGTTTCAGCGCATCGGGATGAAATTCCAGCCCATTGATGTCGGCGACATGGAAGAGCCGCAGGATGCTGACCGGATCGCGCTTGAACACCTCCGCGTCGGCGAGTGCGATGCGGCCGCGGTCTTCGACGAATTCGACGCTGCCGGCGATCTTGCGGGTGCGATGGGTGAAACGGCTGATGACGCCGGTGAGGCCGGGAATCGATTTGGCCTGCTGGTCTTCGAGCGCGGCGCACAGGATGCGGGTCAAATCGCCGACATCCTTGGCGACGAGGAAATAATGTTTCATGAAGCGCTCGACGGCCGAAAGGCCGGGGCGGGTGTGATAGCCGAAGGCTTCGGCGATCTCGCGCTGGATGTCGAAGGACAGCCGTTCCTCGGCCTTGCCGGTCAGGAAGTGCATATGGCAGCGCACCGCCCAGAGGAAATCGTCGGCCTTCTCAAGCAGGCGGTATTCGTGTTTTGACAGGACGCCGAGCTTGACCAGTTCCGCCTGGTCGCGCACGTGATAATAATATTTCGAGATCCAGAACAGCGTGTGCAGGTCGCGAAGCCCGCCCTTGCCTTCCTTGACGTTCGGTTCGACGAGATAACGCGTGTCGCCGGCCTTGCGGTGGCGTTCGTCGCGCTCGGCAAGCTTGGCGGCGATGAACTCAGGGCCGGTGCCGGTGACGATTTCCTTGTCGAAGCGGGTCTCGAGCTCCGTTTCCAGCCGTTGCAACCCGCAAATAAAGCGCATCTCCAGAATGGCGGTGCGGATCGTCATGTCGGACTTGGAAAGCGCGATGCATTCCTCCACCGTGCGGGTGGCGTGGCCGACCTTGAATCCCATGTCCCAGAGCACGTAGAGCATGAATTCGACCGCCTTGTGCGTCTCTTCCGCCGGCCGCGGCAGGAAGAGGAAGAGCAGGTCGATATCGGAGCCGGGCGCCAGCGTGTCGCGGCCATAGCCGCCGACGGCGGTGACGGCGAACTTGTCCTTCTGCTGCGGAAAGATATGGGCGGTGGCGAAATTATAGAGGACCGTGATGATCTGGTCCTGCAGCCAGGAAATCCGGTAGGCGCAGTTGAGCCCGCTGCCGTCGGCGGCTAGGGCTGCGCGCGCCTTCTGCCGGCCCTCCGTGCTCGCCTTTTTCAGCACGGCGAGGAGATCGGTACGCATGACATCGGGCCGGTTCCGGTTGGCTTCGGCAACGGCGTCGCACTGCTTCTGCAGCAGTTCGGCATCGAGAATGTCTATAAAATGAAGATCGCGCATCGCTGTTGCCGGGGCGGTTTCCTGTTCGTGCCGGGCGGCCGGTTCGCGGCCTGCCGCTTGTTTCGTCTGCATGCGCTATAGCCTCTTTGCCAGGCGATTGACACAGGTCCTCATACTGCAAGACCCTTTAAATTTGGCGAAATGGTGTTGGCCGGGTCAGGGGTGCCGGACGCTTTGACGCAAGCAGCGGCTTTCGGCAAAAGCCTCAGTCGGCCGCCTGCGCTCTCAGCGCGTAGAGCACCTGCCGTGTCTCGCCCAGGATCTCTTCGAGCGTCTGCCTGTCGCATTCGCGATAACCTGCCTTGGCGATCGCGGTTGCGAGCTCCGAGATCATAGCGCAACTGCGGGTGATTTTCAGCAAGCCGATCGGCGAGGTCCAGCCGCGCGCATTACGATCCTGGTCGGCGCGCCGCATCGTGTCGAACATGGAGCAGATCAGTGAGAGGCGCTCGGTTTCGCGAACCAGCTTTTCCATGAACATCGGCCGCGCTCCTATTTCAGCTTCTTCTTGAGATCGTAAAGCGCGTCCATCGCCTCGCGCGGCGTCATGTCGTCGAGGCTCATCGCCTTCAACGCCTCCTCGACCTTGGACGGCCCGCGAGCCGCGTCCTCGCGGCGCACCGCCACCTGGAAGAGCGGCAGGTCGTCGATCAACTGGCTTGCCGGATTCTTGCGGTCGGCATCCTCGAGGCGGGTGAGCACGTCGCGGGCGCGCGCCACGACCGAGGCCGGAAGCCCGGCGAGGCGGGCGACCTGGATGCCGTAGGAGCGGTCGGCCGCACCAGGCCCGACCTCATGCAGGAAGATGACGTCGCCGTCCCATTCCTTGACGCGCATCGTGGCGTTCGATAGCCGGCCAAGTTTCTCCGACAGCACGGTCAGCTCATGGAAATGCGTGGCGAAGAGGCCGCGGCAGCGATTGGCCTCGTGCAGGTGCTCGACGGCCGCCCAGGCGATCGACAGGCCGTCGAATGTCGCGGTGCCGCGGCCGATCTCGTCGAGGATGACGAGCGAACGGTCGCTCGCCTGATTGAGGATGACGGCGGTCTCCACCATCTCGACCATGAAGGTCGAGCGCCCGCGCGCCAGGTCGTCGGAGGCGCCGACGCGCGAGAACAGCCGGTCGACGATGCCGATATGGGCTGATGTCGCCGGCACGAAGGAGCCCATCTGCGCCAGGATCGCGATCAGCGCGTTCTGGCGCAGGAAGGTCGATTTACCGCCCATGTTCGGGCCGGTCAGCAGCCAGATGGCGCCGTCCTTGGCGCCGTCCGTCGGCGAAAGATCGCAATGGTTGGCGACGAAGGGGCCGCCCGCCTGCCGCCGCAGCGCCTGCTCGACGACGGGATGACGGCCGCCCTCGATGGCAAACATCTTCGAGCCGTCGACCTGCGGCCGGCAATAGGCCTGTTCTTCGGCGAGCAGTGCCAGGCCGGCGGCGACGTCGATCACCGCCAGCGCCCGGGCGCCCGATTTGATCGCCTCGGCTTCAGCCACGACGGCCGCCGTCATCCTGTCGAAGGCTTCGAGTTCGATCGAAAGCGCCCGGTCGGCAGCGTTGGCGATGCGGCTTTCAAGATCGGCAAGTTCGGTCGTGGTGAAGCGCATCGCGCTCGCCATCGTCTGGCGGTGGATGAAGCGGGCCTTGGCTTCGGCCGTATCGGTCATCGGGCCGGCATTGCCGGCGGTGACCTCGATGAAATAGCCGAGAATATTGTTGTGTTTGATCTTCAGCGACCGGATGCCGGTTTCTTCGGCATATTGCAGCTGCAGCCCGGCGATGACGCGGCGCGACTGGTCGCGCAGCGCCCGGACCTCGTCGAGCTCGGCGCTGGCGCCGTCGCGCAGGAAACCGCCGTCACGCTTCAGCAGCGGCAGTTCGTCGGCAAGCGTCTCGGCAAGCAGCGTTTCCAGGTTTGCGGGAAGGGCTTTCAGCCCGGACAGCGCCTCGCCGAGTTCTTCCGGCAGCATGGCGTCTGCGAGCATGACCGCAACGCCGCCCGCCGCCTGCAGGCCTTGGCGGATGGCGGCAAGATCGCGCGGGCCGCCGCGGTCGAGCGCCAGGCGGGAGAGCGCCCGCGGCATGTCGGGCACATGTTTCAGCGTGTCGCGCAGCTTGCCGCAAAGCGACGGCTCGTCGATCAAGAAGCCGATCGAATCGAGCCGGGCATTGATGCGGGCGGGGTCGGTGAGCGGCGACATCAGCCGCTCGGCCAGAAGCCTGGCGCCGCCGCCGGTGACGGTGCGGTCGATCGCCTTCAGCAGCGAACCGTTGCGATCGCCCGACAGCGTGCGGGCAAGTTCGAGATTGGCGCGGGTGGCCGGATCGATGAAAAGCGTCGAGGCGGCACTTTCCCGCTCGGGCTGCCCAAGCGGCGGACGCTCGGCGATCTGCGTCTTCTCGACATAGGCGACGGCGGCTGCGGCCGCCGCAAGCTCGGCGCGCGAGAAGCTGCCGAAGCCATCCAGCGTCGAAACCCCGAAATAGCGAGCGATCCGGCCTTCGGCGCTGGCGCTGTCGAAGAGAACCGCCGGCTGCGGCACCGCCGTGCGGCCGAGCACGTCAAAGACGGGTTTCAGCTCGGCATCATGGAAGATCGTATCGGGCAGGATCAGCTCGCGCGGATCGATGCGCAGGATGTCGGCGAGCAGCCGCGAACTTTCCGTCTCCGCCAGCCGGAAGACGCCGGTGGAAATATCGATCCAGGCAAGCGCCAGCGCCGGTTCGGCCCCGCCGCGAATGCGGGCGAGCGCCATCAGATAGTTGGATTCGGAAGGCGATAGCAGCTTTTCCTCGGTGATCGTGCCCGGCGTGACCAAGCGCACGACATCGCGCTTGACGACGGATTTGCCGCCGCGTTTCTTTGCTTCGGCCGGATCCTCGATCTGCTCGCAGACGGCGACGCGGAAGCCGAGCGAAATCAGCTTCTGCAGATAATCGTCGGCGGCATGCACGGGAACGCCGCACATCGGGATATCCTGGCCCATATGCTGGCCGCGCTTCGTCAGCGTGATGCCGAGCGCGCGCGAAGCCTCCAGCGCATCCTCGAAGAACAGCTCGTAGAAGTCGCCCATGCGATAGAAGAGCAGCGAACCCGGATTGTTCGCCTTGATCTCGATATATTGCTCCATCATCGGCGTCGCCGAGGCACGGCTTTCCGCCGTGGCAAGCTCGGCAGCCGAAAAGGCTTCATTTCCTGTGTCTATTCGTGCGTTCACGGAGGTGCAGTTTTTCCCAAAAAAACAGGTGCCAACCCTATCCGCGCGCCGCTATAGATGACAACAGCATTTGAGGAAGAGCAAAGCGTCGCCCACAGGACGTTGGAGGATTTATGCCCGATATCGATAAGAAGGACCGGCCGACGACATCAGTGACCGACCAGGAGGCGCTCGATTTTCATGCCATGGGCCGGCCCGGCAAGCTGGAGATCAACCCGACCAAGCCGATGGCAACGCAGCGCGACCTGTCGCTCGCCTATTCGCCCGGTGTCGCCGTCCCCGTCAAGGCGATCGCCGCCGATCCGCAGACGGCCTATGATTACACGGCGCGCGGCAACATGGTCGCCGTCATTTCCAACGGCACGGCCATCCTCGGTCTCGGCAATCTCGGCGCGCTCGCCTCGAAGCCGGTCATGGAAGGCAAGTCGGTGCTGTTCAAGCGCTTCGCCGACGTCGATTCCATCGACCTCGAGATCGATACGGAAAATGTCGACGAGTTCATCAACTGCGTGCGCTTCCTCGGCCCCTCCTTCGGCGGCATCAACCTCGAGGATATTAAGGCGCCGGATTGCTTCGTCATCGAAAGCCGGCTGCGCGAGCTGATGGACATTCCGGTCTTCCATGACGACCAGCACGGCACGGCGATCATCGCCGCCGCCGGCCTGATCAATGCGCTGGAACTGACTGGCCGCGACCTGAAGACGACGAAGCTCGTCTGCAACGGTGCGGGCGCGGCGGCGATCGCCTGCGTCGAACTGGTCAAGGCCATGGGGTTTGCCCCCGAAAACATCATCCTCTGCGACACCAAGGGCGTCATCTATCAGGGCCGCACCGAGGGCATGAACCAGTGGAAATCGGCGCATGCGGCAAAGACCGACGCCCGCACGCTGGAAGAGGCGATGAAGGGTGCCGACGTCATTTTCGGCCTGTCTCAGAAGGGCGCCTTCTCGGCCAAGATGATCCGCTCGATGGCGGATCGGCCGATCATCTTCGCCATGGCCAATCCCGATCCCGAAATCACCCCGGAAGAGGTGGCCCGTATCCGCGACGACGCCATCATGGCGACCGGCCGCTCGGACTATCCGAACCAGGTCAACAACGTCCTCGGCTTTCCCTATATCTTCCGCGGCGCCCTCGACGTGCGCGCCTCGACGATCAACGACGCGATGAAGATCGCCGCCGTCAAGGCGCTGGCCAATCTGGCCCGCGAGGACGTGCCCGATGATGTCGTCGCCGCCTACCAGGGCAACCGGCCGCGTTTCGGCGCGCAATACATCATCCCGGTTCCGTTCGATCCGCGGCTGATCTCGGCCATCCCGGTCGCCGTCGCCCAGGCCGCGATGGAGACCGGCGTCGCCCGCAAGGTCATCACCGACATGGCCGGTTATGCCCGCGAGCTTTCGGCCCGCCGCGATCCGATCGCCTCGACGCTCGCCAGCCTCTATGAGCGTGTGCGCCGCCGGCCGAAGCGCATCGTCTTTGCCGAAGCCGAGGAAGAGCAGGTCCTGCGTGCCGCACTGTCCTATGCCAACCAGCAGCTCGGCACCGCTCTGCTGCTCGGCCGCGAGGACCTGATCCGGGCGACGGCGGAGCGCGCCGGCATCGATCTCAACCGCCCCGGCCTCGAGATCGTCAATGCCCGCATCTCCACCCGCGTCGAGGCCTATATCGATTATCTCTATGCCAGGCTGCAGCGGAAGGGTTATCTCCACCGCGATGCGCAGCGGCTGATTCACAACGACCGCAACCATTTCGCCGCCACCATGGTGGCGCTCGGTGATGCCGACGGCATGGTGACGGGCATCACCCGCAACTATTCGACCGCACTCGAGGATGTGCGCCGCTGCATCGACGAGAAGCCCGGCCACCGCGTCATCGGCGTGTCGCTGGCGCTGTGCCGCGGCCGCACCGTCTTCGTTGCCGATACCGCGGTGCACGACATGCCGAGCGCCGAAGAGCTTGCCGATATCGCCGAAGAGGCCGCCGGCCTCGCACGGCGCATGGGCTATCCGCCGCGTGTTGCGTTGCTCGCCTATTCCACCTTCGGCCATCCCTCCGGCGAACGTTCCGAGCGGGTGCGCGAGGCGGTGAAGATCCTCGACAAGCGCCGCGTCGATTTCGAATATGACGGCGAGATGGCCGCCGATGTCGCGCTGAACCGCAAGGTGATGGAGCAATATCCGTTCTGCCGCCTTTCCGGCCCTGCCAACGTGCTGGTCATGCCCGCCTTCCACTCGGCCTCGATCTCAACCAAGATGCTGCAGGAACTCGGCGGCTCGACGGTGATCGGCCCGATCCTCGTCGGCCTCGACAAGGCCGTGCAGATCACCTCGATGGGCGCCAAGGACAGCGATATCGTCAACATGGCGGCGATCGCTGCCTACGGGGCGGGTTCGTAACCGGCCTCTGCCTCCCATTCGAGACGGCATTTAGCGCCCGGCCGACAGGACGTCGGCCGGGCGCGCCTTTTTGTGGCTTACGCGCCGAGGATATGGTTGAAAGGGTCCATCCGATAAGTCATACTTTTGAAACAATGCGCACGGCATAAATTTGATATTTCATCAGCCATTTGGATTCCCATGCCGGAAAACGCATCCCCGAATTTTACCGCCCGATTTCAGGGGACAACGTTCGACGATATGGTCGAGGCTCTGACCAAGGGGTTCGGTTCGTTCGACGCATGGCGAAATGGTCGAGACAAACCACTCGACTGGAAAGTCGGGTTTTGGGGTGATGAAAGGTTGTCGCTGGTCAGCAACCAGGATTCCGGCGGCTGGGGTGCGAGAACGGCAGGTGGAACGCCGGAAACCCTGGCAATCATCGTTCCGCGCACGGGAGCTCTCGATGTCGCCTTTGGTCGGACCGTGGCCGAAGCAACACCCGGGCGGCTGTTGTTGACGAACAATCTTGAGCCGGAACGGGTTTCCGTACGGGCAGGACTTCACCGGTCAGACACACTCAGTCTGAGCTGGGCGATCATCGCTCAAACCGTCGCCGCCGTATTGGAGACGCCGCTGACCGGGGCATTGGACCTGGCGCCGGTCGTTGATCGTTCCACGGCGGCGGGACAGCTGATCGTCGGTCTCGCTCAAACGATGATCATCGGCATGCGCAACGATGGCCCACTGCTCCACTCGCCGATTGCCTTATCGAACCTGACCCAGGCATTTGCCGATCTGGTGGTGCGCTTGGTTCCTCATCGGCTCTCGCATCTTCTGGACAAGAAAATCCATCTGATCGCCCCACGGCATGTCCGTCGCGCAATTGAATTCATGCATGCGAACATTGCCCAGCCGTTGACGATGCAGAATGTCGCGGACGCCGCGGGCGTTTCCATTCGCGCTCTTGAGATCGGTTTTCGGGCCTTCAAGGCAACCACACCGTCGGCCTACCTCAGGACGATCCGTTTGCAGGCGGTCAGGGAGGATCTGCGCGATCCTTCAAACCGGCAGCCGCTGCGGGACATCTGTTTGAAGTGGGGGTTCTTCCACTTTGGCCGTTTTGCCGCAATCTATCGGGCGGCCTATGGAGAGAACCCGTCGGACACCAGAAGGCGATCCGGTCTATGAGGGCGCTGATCGGAGAGCCCGGCGGGTTTGCGCCAGGGCTGCATGTTGCAAGCCGGCCAGAGAAGGTCTAGCTCGCAAAGCGGCCGGCGTCGGCGCCGTAATAGTTCAGGTAGCGGTCGGAAATGCTGGAGATCGGCAGCACGATCAGCACGTCGGTCGTGTTGAAGGCATGATCGATGACGGCGCTGGAGCCGACCATCGCGCCGAGGCGCAGATAACCCTTGATGAGCGGCGGCAGGGCCATCAGCGCCCGCTTCGGGTTGACCGCCTCGACCGGCATCAGGTCCATGTTGCGAGCGAGATGCGGCAGCGCTCCGACGGCCCATTCGTCCTTCGCCAGCACATTATGGTAGAGGAAGGACAGGGCGAGCGCATGGCTTTCGAGATAGACGCCGGGGAACGAGGCGCAGCCGAACATGGCGCTCATGCCGTGCTTCAGCGCATAGGCCCAGTTGCCCTGCCATAGAAGCTCGACGGTGCGCTTGGTGCGGTATTCCGGCAGCACGCAGGAGCGGCCGAGCTCCATGAAGCGCTTGTCCGGATGCTTGGCGAGAAGCCCCTCGATCTCGAATTCGGAAGCCGAGTAAAAACCGCCGTTGGCCATGGCGACATCCTGGCGCAACAGCCGATAGGTGCCGACGATCTGGTCTTCAGAATCGCCCTCGATCGCACGGTCGAGCACAAGAAGATGATCGCAGAAGGCATCATAGGCGTCGACATCACGCTGGCGGCGCATGGCGTCCAGCGGCAGCTGCGCTTTCATTTCGTCGACGAAGACGCGGTAGCGCACCGCCTGCGCGGCGTCGATCTCGCGCGCCGTGCGGGCAAGGCGCGTTTCCAGATTGCCGATGCGGCCAAGGATATCGCCGTCCTTCTGGACAGCAGCCGTCGACGGCCGTGCAGCCTCGGCTGTGACGTCACGATTGAGAATGTCGATGGAGGACATGGCGATTCTCCGGTTGCCGGCTTATCGACGCCATAAAACACTTCTGTACGACAGGAAAGTGACATATTGCATTTCCCGAGGCAAGACGCGTGCCGGTCCCCACGGGGCTCTATCGCGCCTCTGCGCGGCGGGCGGAAAGTGCGGCGACCGCCTGAACTTCGGTCAGCAGCCGCAGCGGGTCGACCGGCTTCACCATGACCCGGTTGGCGCCGTTGAGCAGTACCTGGCGGCGTGATTCGTCGCTCTTGTCGGCGGTCAGCACGATCACCGGCACGGGCGCAAGATCGAGCCGCCGTTCGTGGCCGCGCAGCCGTCCCAGCATGTCGATGCCATTGCCGCCCGGCATCGACAGATCGCTGATGATGATGTCGGGGCGGGCATCGGCCTCGCCGAGGGCGCAATCGAGCAGCGTCTCGAAATCTTCGACGTGGCGCACCTTGTGCCCGCCTTTTTCCAGGACGACGCGCACCAGCATGGCGTTGATCGGATCGTCCTCACCGAGCAGGATGCTGAGCCCGCTCGCCGCCACCCTCGCCTCCGCCACCGAAAGCCCGAAGCCCGGCTGGTTGTCGTTCAGCGCGTCGCGCTTTTCCATGCCGCGCATGCGCCCGCGCAGCACATCGATCAGCGACTGTTCGCGCAGCGGCCGGATGAGCCAGGCGTCGAACAGGTCGAGCGGATGGGCGCTGCGCTCTTCCGGGTTGACGAGCAGAACCTTGCGCAGGCCGAGCGCGGCGATTTCGGCGCGATCGGCAAGGTGAGTGGAAAATTCCGCCGACATGCGGTGGTCGACGATGATATCGGTCGGCCGGCCGCCGCCATTGGCCATGCCGAGCAGCTTTTCCCGCGCCGTCTCGCCGTCACCGACGAGATGGCAGATGCCGCCGAGCGCGGTGATGGTCTCGGCGATGGCGGTGCGCGCCGCCCCTGCCGGCGCCAAGAGCACGACGCTGTTGCCGGCAAGCAGCGTGTTTCGCCGGTCGGGCCGCTCGCTGCCGATATCGACGGGAAAGCGGATGGTGAATTCGCTGCCGAGGCCCTTTTCGCTGGCAACCGTCAATGCACCGCCGAATTCGCGCATGATGCGCGCCGAGATCGCAAGGCCGAGCCCGGTGCCGGCGCTCTTGTCGGCGACGGTGCCGCCCTGCTCGAACTCGCCGAAGACGCGCGCCTGCTCCTCCGCCGTCATGCCGGGGCCGCTATCGGCCACGGTGATCAACAGGTTGCCGGCGTCAAGCGAGACGCGGATGAAGACGCCGCCGACCTGAGTGAACTTCACGGCGTTGCCGATGACGTTGAACAGAACCTGGCGCAGCCGCGCCGGATCGAAGCTCATTTGCTCCGGCACGTCGGATGACACGGTGGCGCCGATCTCGATACCCTTTTCATGCGCCCGGTGGGCGAGCATCTCGACGACGCTCTCGAGCAGCTTGCGCAGGGATTCGGAGCGTGGGTGCAGTTCGAAACGGCCGACCTCGATGGTGGAGAAATCGAGCAGGTCTTCGACGAGCTGCGTCAGCGCGTGGCCGGATTGGCGGATATTCGCCAGATAATTCTGCTGTTCCTGCGTCAGCCGCGTCTCGGCGAGCAGATGCGTCATGCCGAGGATGCCGGAAAGCGGCGTGCGCACTTCGTGGCTGACGGTGGCGAGCAGCCTGGATTTGGCGGCGCTGTTATATTCGGCCTTCTGGCGGGCCTCCTCGCGGCTCTGCGCGATCAGCCGCTCTTCGGTGACGTCGCGGGCAACGCTCTGCAGCAACAGGCGGCCGTTCGCAGGATCGCGGGTGACGACGTCGCGCCAGACGAAAATGCGCTGGCCTTCCGGTGTCGAGATTTCGACATCGTAGCAATGCGGGATCGGACCGGGGCGGAAGGCGAGGCCGATCTCCTCGCAGCTGCGTCCTTCCGGATGCAGCCGTCCGGTCAGACGGCGAAACGTATCATTGGCGGAGATGATGCGCCGGTCCATGGTGCGGCCGACAGTGATGTCGCCGAGCACGTCGTGCACGTCGGCGAACAGCTTTGCGCCGTCGTTGCGCTCCGGCAGGGATTGGCGGCCGGGCGTGTTTGCCCCGCGCCGGCGGATCGTCAGGACGAGGTAACCGGCAAGCACCGCAAGGCCGAGAACGACAAGCCCGCCTGGCAGCAGCAGCGGATGGCCGGCATGGGCAAGCAGCATGAGGATCGTTGCGGCAAGGAGGCCGACGCCACTCAGCCAGTAGAACAGCAGGCGCCGTGTCGGGGCGGGCGCCTGGCGCCGATTGGCTTCCGCGGGTGCCCCCGCATGTGGTCGCGGGGAGGGTTGCCCCATCCGCTCCTGATGCGGCTTGGCGGCGGGTCCGCCGAAGGCGGCGGACAATCTTTCCTGCAACTGTCCCAGGTTGTGCATGCTATATGGCTAACATGAGGCCCCTTCCGAATGCCTTCAGGAATTCGATAAGATTTTAGCGGCCGGCCTTTTTCGGCAGCAGCAGCTCGTCGAGAATGACGCAGGCCGCGCCGATGGTGATGAAACTGTCGGCGAGATTGAAGACCGCGAAGGACCAGCTTTCGGTGTAAAAAAGGATGTAGTCGATCACATGCCCGTAGGCGAAGCGGTCGACCAGATTGCCGATCGCGCCGGCGATGATCAGCGCGTAACCGAGATGGGCGAGCCAGCGATCCTTGGCGGTGCGGTACCACAGCCAGATGACGAAGGCGACGATGATGAGCCGCATGCCGACGATGAACCAGCCGTCCATGCCCGACAGCATCGAAAAGGCGACGCCGAGATTATAGGTGCGGTAGAGCGCCAGCATCGGAAGAACAGGCACGGCTTCTTGCAGCGGCAGGTAATGGTCGACGGCGATCTTGACGATCTGGTCGATGAGAACGGCGGCGACGATGAAGAAGAGGATCGGCGCTGGGCGCGCAAAGAGCGCGGGACGTGCATGCGTCTGTTCGGTCATTTGCCCTCGGCAAGTGAGAGGAGATGGCGGCGCGCCTCGAAAAGCATGACGGCGGTGGCGACGGCGAGGTTCAAGGAATCGGCGCGACCCTGCTGCGGAATGCGGGCAAGCGCGTCGGCCTCTTTGGCGAGTTGCTCGGGCAGGCCGGATTGCTCATTGCCCATCAAGAGCACGATGGGCTTCTTCCGGTAGTCGATCGTGCGGTAATCGACCGCGCCGGCAAGATGGGTGGCGACAATGGAAACGCCGGCCGATTTCCGCCAGGCGAGGAATTCCTCCGGCGTTGCGCGTGCGACCGGCACGGCAAAGACCGAGCCCATGGTGGCGCGCACGGTCTCGAGCGAAAAGGGATCGGTTGCCTCTCCGACCAGAATGACGCCGGAAGCCCCGGCCGCATCCGCTGTGCGGATGATGGTGCCGAGATTGCCGGGGTCGCGCACGCGATCGAGCGCCACCCAGGTCTCGCCCTCCCTGGGCCGGATGTCTTTGAGCGGTTTCCAGCGCTGGTCGAAGATGCCGACGACCATCTGCGGGTTGTCGCGGCGGGTGATCGAGCCGATCACCTTTTCGCTGACTTCGAGCACCAGCCCGCCGGAGGCGACGGTCTTGGCCGCCATCTGCTCGACCAGCGGCTTGCCCTTGGCAGCCTTGGCGTAGACCAGCGTGCGGATCGTCCAGCCGAGTTCGATCGCATCGATGACGAGCTTCAGCCCTTCGGCGAGGAAAGTCCCGCTTTCCTCCCGCGACTTCTTGTTCGTCAGCGCCTTGATGTCCTTGATGATCGGATTGGCGAGCGAGGTGACTTCCTTCACCTGGCCGACCCGGCGCGGTCCCTGATCGTGGAAGTCCTTGCTCATTTGGGCACCCAGCGGGAAAAGAGGGAGGTGGAAAGGGCGCGGCCCGGCGTTTTGCCGTCGAGGCCGGCCTCGCGGATCACCAGTTCGCCGGATTCGACCGCGCCGCCGGCACCCCGCATCGTCTCGCGCATCAGCTCGTGGATCGAATAGAAGCTGGCGCGGATCGAATAGGCCGTCAGCACTAGGCCGGCCGCCTGCGGCGACAGGATCTCGCGGCAGACATCCAGCATCAACGGCAGGTGCTCGAAGAGATGCCAGACTTCGCCATTGGGGCCGCGGCCGAACTTCGGCGGATCGGTGAGGATGATGTCGTACTGGCTGCCGCGGCGCTCCTCGCGCAGGATGAATTTCATCGCATCTTCGCAGATCCAGCGGATCGGCAGCTTCTCCATGCGCCCAAGCGCCTGGTTTTCGCGCGCCCAGCCGATCGCCTTCTTCGACGCGTCGACATGGGTGACCTCGGCGCCGGCTGCTGCGGCGACCAGCGAGGCGACGCCGGTATAGCCGAAGAGGTTCAAGACTTTCAGCGGCCGGCCGGCCTTTTCGACCTGATCCTTCATCCAGCTCCAGTGGACGATCTGCTCGGGGAAGACGCCGACATGGCGGAAGGAGGTGAAGCGGCCGAGAAAATCGACGCCGAGCAGATTGAGCGGCCAGGTCTCGCCGAGTGCGGCCTTCGGGAAGCGCCAGCGGCCGGTGCCTTCTTCATCGGTATCGCCGGTGAAGACGGCGTCGACCTTCTCCCAGATTTGCGGCGCCAGTGAAGGTCGCCACAGCGCTTGGGCCTCCGGGCGAATGATGCGATAGGGGCCGTATTGCTCCAGCTTTTGGCCGTCGCCGCTGTCGATCAGGTGGAAATCGCCGGCGCCGAGCGATTCGAGAATGATAGGCACGCGTTCCGCCGGCCGCTCGCCGCTGCGCGTCGTCAGCGGACGTGCGGCTGCGACCGGCGCTGCGCTCTCTCGCGCCGCCTCGCGGGCCGCCACAGACTGCGCAACCGGCTTCGCCGGCCGGCCGGCCCGATCGTCCCTGCGGCTTTCACCGGAGGGACCTGACGTTTTCTTCTGGCCCGGCCGGCGTTCTCTTTGTTTCAACGTGCTCTTCCGCGTCTCTGTCGGGCACAGCGCCCTTTGAATTATGCAGTAGCCCAGAAAAGCGTGCCGGATCAACTGCGCGCCGGCGGGGGCGTCTATTTCAAGTCGTCGGAGGCGAGCATGAAGGCATAGAAGCGCAGCGGACACGGGCCGCGGCTCAAGAGAGAGCCTCATCCTGAGGTACCCCGCAGGGGCCTCGAAGGACGAGGCGGGTGCGCTGACCTTGGATGAATGCAAGGAGCAGCGTTGCGGCGTGTCCTTCGAGGCTCCGCCCAATGGGCTGCGCGCCTCAGGATGAGGGATGTGGGAGCATGCCGTACGGTCAATTTCTCGCTGCGGCGCCAGCCCGCAGATAAACATTCCTCCGCCTTGGCAAAGCGCTTTGCCGTTGGGATAAGGTGAGCGAATCGGAGATGGGGCTATCGAATGGATTTCACCGGCGAAGAACGCATCGCCGCGCCGCGGGACTTGGTCTGGGCGGCGCTCAACGATCCGGACATTATGCGCGGCTGCATTCCCGGCTGCCAGAGCATCGAGCGGCTGTCGCCCGACACCTTCGAGGCGACGATCAGGGTCAAGTTCAGCCTGCTGTCGGCCACCTTTCATGGACTGCTGACGCTTGCCAATGTCGATGCGCCCAAAAGCTATACGCTGTCGGCCGAAGGCAAGGGCGGCCTTGCCGGCTTTGCCAGGGGAGCCGCCGATGTCGTGCTCGAAGAGCGGGGCGGTGAGACGATCCTGCATTACCGGGCGAGGGCCGAACTCGGCGGCAAGCTCGCCCAGCTCGGCGCCCGCCTGCTCGATTCGACCTCGCAGAGGCTGGCCGAAGGCTTCTTTTCGGATTTCAACGCTGCCGTCGTCGCAAAAATGGCCGCCGATTGAGCGCCGGAGGCGTTGGCGCTGGGCTTGGCGCGGGCAGGAGCTTGGTTTAAGCCCTCATCATGACATGGACCATCAGGCCGCCGCGGGCGGAAGACCAGGACATGCTTGCGGAAATCTATCTTTCCGTGCGCCGCCAGACATTCGTCTGGGTCGATCCCGGCAAATTCCATCACGAGGATTTTGCCGCCCATACCAATGGCGAGACGATCCTCGTCTGCGAGCATGCCGATGGCGGGCTTGCCGGCTTCCTGTCACTCTGGCCGGAAGACGATTTCATTCACATGCTTTACATCAGACCGGAATTCCAGGGCCTCGGCGCCGGCACGGCGCTGCTGCAGGCGCTGCCGGAATGGCCGCAGCATAAATACCGGCTGAAATGCCTGGTGAACAATCGGCGGGCGAAGGCCTTCTACCTTTCCCACGGTTTTGCAGTGACCGGCAACGGCGCCTCGCCGGAGGGCGATTATGAGGAGCTGAGCTTCTGTCCGGTTTGACGCGCCGGCAACGCTCTTACCGCGACGGCAGCTGGCCGGCGATATCCTCGGCGCGCGTCCTGTGGCGGTCGGCCTCACCCTGCCAGCGAATGGCTTCCTTGGCCTCGGTGCGTGCCCGCTTGCGGTGTTTGCCCTGGCTGAACCAGGTGGCGGCCGAGCCGATCAGCATGCCTGAAATCAGCGTGATGAAGAGGAAGACGAAGAAGGGGGCGGAGACCGCAAGCACCTGATCGTCAGGCCGGAACGGATTGAAGGCGAGCGTAACGCTCTGCCGGTTGGCAACGCAGAAGACGATGAGAATGACGCCGAGCGGCAGCAGAATCAAGAGGTTGACGATCTTCTTGGCCATTGGTGTCTCCATGCGTCGGACGGCGCCGCTCTCTTCGAATGGCGCGTTGTATCTACGCATCGGCCCGAAAATCGATTCCGATTTTCGGGCCGATGCGCTAGCAGAATAGGAAAACCGAGTTCAAGTTCAAGTGCGGTTTCGCCGCAGGCCGGTTGCGCCGCTCAATCCTCTTCGTCGGCCTGGCCGGGATTGAGCCGCTCGCGCAGTTCCTTGCCGGTCTTGAAGAAGGGAACCCACTTCTCCTCGACGAAGACGGTATCGCCGGTGCGCGGATTGCGGCCGGAGCGGGAAGGGCGGTTCTTGACCGAAAACGCGCCGAAACCGCGCAATTCGACGCGGTTGCCCGCAGCCAGTGCATCGGTGATCTCGTCGAGAACCGCGTTGACGATATTTTCGACGTCGCGATGATAGAGATGCGGGTTGCGTGCCGCAACAATCTGCACCAATTCGGACTTGATCACAGTCGCCCCCTTAAATTATTGATTTCTTATCAATCGCGGCCAACCTGCCAAACTGAAAGCAGCCCGTCAAGAAGCAACTTTGGGGGCAGGATTCCATTGATATCCTGGCCTTTGACGAGATCATCATAACCGAGGATCGTAATCAACCGCGTAACAGCCCCAGCGAGCAGAAACGGCGTGTTGCTCTTCTTGTCCCAGTCCACCATCGGCAGATCGGCGTCCACCCCGCGCGATTTAAGATAGGCACGGATTTCGGGCTCGCCGCCGATCGTATCGACGAGTTTCGCCTTGAGCGCCTGCCGGCCGGTATAGATCGTGCCGTCGGCGAGCTTCAGCACCTCCTCGCGCGGAAGCTTGCGCCGGTCGGCCACAAGGTCGACGAACCAGTTGTAGCTGTCGAGCACCATGTTGCGGATCATCGCCTTGGCTTCCTCACTCGCCTCGTGGAAGGGCGAGGGCTCGGCCTTCAGCGGTGAGGATTTGATCTCCTGCAGCGACACGCCGATCTTGTCGAGCAGCGGCTGGATCTGCGGATACTGAAAGATGACGCCGATCGAGCCGGTGATCGAGCTGTCGCCGGCAATGATCGTATCGCCGGCAGTGGCAATCATGTAGCCGGCCGAGGCGGCAAGCGTGCGCACGTCCGAGACGACGGGCTTCTTGGCCGATATGGCCCGGATCGCCTTGAAGATTTTTTCGCCGCCATAGGTCGTGCCGCCGGGCGAGGAGATCGAAATCACCGCGGCCTTCACCTGATCGCTGGTCTCGACCTTCTTCAGCCGCTCCAGAAGCTCGTCGTCGTCGACGATCAGCCCGGATATCGTCACATGGGCGATATGCGGGCGCTCGGTTCCGGCACCGCCGAAGGCGAAGCCGTAGAAGGCCAGACCAAGCGCCACGACGAGGGCCACCGCGACGATGCGCCAGAAGCCGAGCTTGCGGCGCAGCCGCCGGCGATCGGCGATGATCGAACTGTCCATGAGATACCTCCAGCGCTGGCCCGGCGTCGGCACGGCGCCGATCGATCCGGTGAAATAGGTGGCAGCGGCGCGTACGAATGCCACTTTTTGATGTTTTTCCGTTTTGTTGCTTGTTGCAGAAAAAATTCCATATTGGCAAGCCAATGTAATAATGCGAAACGAACTGTGATTGGCGGCCGGCTTTGTTATAAGGCGCGGCAATCACCGCAGATGGAACGAGACCAATGCTCGACACCCTGAAGAACAACGGAAATGCCGCTTACGCGGGCTCCGGCAGGAGCGCCTATGGCGATGCGTTGTTCCATTCCGCCCGCGTGCGGCGGCTGAAGATCCTGCTGCCGGTGGCCGCTCTCGTCGTCGCCGCTGGCCTCGCGGCGGTGGCGCTGGTCAGCATCTACCTGCCCGAAAACGTCAAATTCGAAGGTGCCAAGATCGAGAACGGCAAGGTCGTGATGGAAAAGCCGGCGATCGCGGGCCGCAATTCCGACGGCATCAACTATTCGATGCTCGCTGAACGAGCGTTGCAGGATATCCGCAATCCCGATCTCATCACGCTCGAGACCATCAAGGCCGCCGTGCCGATGAATGACGGCCTGATCGCCCGCGTCGTCGCCTCGACCGCCGATTACAACCGCGCCACCGACAATCTGCATATGACGGCCCCCTTCACCCTGGTGCTGAGCAGTGGCCTCAACGCGAAATTCCAGTCCGCCCGGCTCGACATCAAGGGCGGCAACATGCGCAGCGACGACCCCGTCACGATCACCAAGGACAATGCCTCCATTGTTGCGAAGACGCTTGAGATAACAGATAAGGGGCGGGTGATCACATTCGAGGGGAATGTTCGCATGAATGTCGATCCATCCACCATCCATAAACAGGGCACCTAACCAGCCGGGTCATCCATGACAAAAGATTGTCGCATTTCAGCTTGCAAGACGGGCGTAGCATTCATTGCCGGCGCGTTTGCCCTTATCCTGACGGCCTCGGGCGCCGGCGCGCAGCAGGCGACGGCCTCGATGTCGGGCATGAAGCTTTCCAACGACCAGCCGATCCAGATCGAAAGCGACAAGCTCGAGATCCATGACCAGGAGCACACCGCCCTCTTCACCGGCAACGTCAAGGTCGTCCAGGGGACGACGACGATGCAGTCCGGCAAGATGACCGTCTATTATAAGGACAAGGCGGCAAAGCCGGGCGCCGATGGGGCTCAGCCCGCCGCCCAGCCGGAAAAGTCTGCCTCGCTCGCATCTGGGAGTGCCGATATCGACAAGATCCTGGTGACCGACAAGGTCCTGCTGACCTCGGGCACGCAGACGGCGACCGCTGATGACGGCAATTTCGACATGGCCTCGCAGACATTCACCCTGACGGCGGATCAGGGCAATAAGGTTATTCTGTCGGACGGGCCGAACGTCTTTACCGGCTGCAAACTGACCGTTCACATGCAAACCGGCCAGGCGGAGCTTGAAAGCTGCGGCGGGCGTGTCCAGATTCAGCTCGATCCGAAATCGCAGCCGAATGCGCAGCAGCAGAAGCAGAACTGAGAAGCCGGCCTCCCACGTGAAATTAACATCGCTATCCACCATGTTCGGCCAGCCCGAGCCACAAGCTGCGGGTGCCGCCGACAAGAGTCGCTATCAGGGAACGCTGATCGCCCGTGGTCTGACGAAGACCTATGCGACGCGTCGCGTTGTCAACGGCGTTTCGCTGGTGGTGCGCCGTGGCGAGGCCGTCGGCCTGCTCGGTCCGAACGGTGCGGGCAAGACGACCTGTTTTTACATGATCACCGGCCTTGTGCCGGTGGATGAAGGCACCATCGAAATCGACGGCAACGACGTCACGGCCATGCCGATGTACCGCCGCTCCCGCCTCGGCGTCGGTTACCTGCCGCAGGAAGCCTCGATCTTTCGCGGGCTGACGGTGGAAGAAAATATCCGCGCCGTCCTCGAAGTGCATGTCAAGGACAAGGCCGAGCGCGAGCAGAAGCTGAACGAGCTGCTGGAGGAATTTCATATCCAGAAGCTCAGAAAGAGTGCCGCCGTCGCTCTTTCCGGCGGCGAGCGCCGCCGTCTCGAAATCGCCCGTGCGCTGGCGACCGACCCGACCTTCATGCTGCTCGACGAGCCCTTTGCCGGTGTCGACCCGATCTCGGTCGCCGACATCCAGAACCTCGTCCACCATCTGACCGCGCGCGGCATCGGTGTTCTCATCACCGACCATAATGTGCGCGAGACGCTCGGTCTCATCGACCGCGCCTACATCATTCATGCCGGCGAAGTGCTGACCCATGGCCGGGCGAACGATATCGTCAACAATCCGGAAGTGCGCCGGCTCTATCTCGGCGACAATTTCAGCCTCTGACGCCGGATCAGGCTGATTTTCGACCAAATCGGAATCCGTCATGCTCCCGTCGGCGCGGAAATTCACCTTGCCGCTTAGTTCCGCTTGACCAAATGAGATAAAAAAGCAATTTTTGGGCCAACTTGGTTTCCGTGGCCTGAGGCGTTAACTGGACGCGGTTTCCCGGAGGAATTGAGGGGAGTTTCGCGTCCGTCATGGCACTGTCCGCCAATCTTTTCCTGCGCCAGAGCCAGTCCCTGGTGATGACACCGCAACTGATGCAATCCATCCAGTTGCTGCAGATGACGCATTTCGAGCTCAGCCAGTTCATCGCCCAGGAAGTGGAAAAGAACCCGCTGCTCGAATTCCCATCGAATGACGGCGAGGGCGGCGACGACCGTGGTGCCGGTGAGGACGAGCAGTTTGGCCAGCCGCCGGAGGATGCCGGCTCGGACGACGGCGCCGACAATCGCGCCGAGGCGCTCTCCAGCGACTGGTACGACAATGGCGGCAGCGAAAGCACCGGCCGGCTGAACGACGAGCTCGACGCCAATTATACCAATGTCTTTCCCGACGACGGCGCCCCGCAGCGCCTCGATGCGCCGGAACTTGTCGGCCAGTGGAAGTCGATGCCGGGCAGCGCCGAGGGCGCCGATTATGATCTCGACGATTTCGTCGCCGGCCAGCTGTCGCTGCGCGACCACCTCGCGCAGCAGATCCCCTTCATCCTGCCCGATATGACCGACCGGCTGATCGCGCAGAATTTCGTCGATCAGCTCGATGATGCCGGTTATCTGCAGACCGATCTCGTCGAGACTGGCGAGCGGCTCGGCACGAGCCTCGAACAGGTCGAACACGTGCTTGCCGCCCTGCAGACGCTCGATCCGCCGGGCGTTTTCGCCCGCAGCCTCGCCGAATGCCTGGCGATCCAGCTCAGGCAGAAGGACCGCTACGACCCTGCCATGCAGGCGCTGGTCGACAATCTCGAACTGCTGGCGCGGCGCGATTTCGCCACGCTGAAGCGGCTCTGCGGCGTCGACGAGGAAGACCTTCTCGACATGCTCGGTGAGATCCGCCAGCTCAATCCGAAACCCGGCAGCGGTTTCGAGGTGGGTGTTTCCGAAGCGATCATGCCCGATGTCGTCGTCAGGCCGTCGGCAGACGGCGGCTGGCTGGTCGAGCTCAATCCGGATACGCTGCCGCGCGTGCTCGTCAACCAGTCCTATTTTTCGCGCGTGACCAGGAACGGTGAGGATCATGCCTTCCTGTCCGAGTGCCTGCAGAGCGCCAACTGGCTGACGCGCAGCTTGGACCAGCGGGCGAAAACCATCATGAAGGTGGCAAGCGAGATCGTCCGCCAGCAGGATGCCTTCCTGCTCAACGGCGTCGACCACCTGCGGCCGTTGAACCTGAAGACGGTCGCCGAGGCGATCAAGATGCACGAATCCACCGTCAGCCGCGTCACCTCGAACAAATATATGCTGACGCCGCGCGGCCTCTTCGAGCTCAAATATTTCTTCACCGTGTCGATCAGTGCCGTCGAGGGCGGCGACAGCCATTCGGCCGAGGCCGTGCGTCACAAGATCCGCGCCCTCATCATGCAGGAGAGCCCGGACGCGGTGCTCTCCGATGACGATATCGTCGATATGCTGAAGAAGGGCGGCATCGATCTCGCCCGCCGCACGGTGGCGAAATACCGGGAAGCGATGAACATCGCCTCCTCGGTCCAGCGCCGCCGCGAGAAGCGGGCGCTCGCCAAGGTCGCGGGCTTCTGACGGGGTCACACCCAGGCGCCGGGTTCGACCGCATCGCCAGCCATATCAGGTGTCACGACACCGCTGTCCGGCTAAATTTGGTGGACTTGCTGCACGGTGTTGATTCTATTGCGTATCAGACGTTCTCCGCGCTTTAGACAATTCAATTGTCGCTCTAAGAGGTCGCCGCCCGCCACCGGCTGGGTCGAGCCGCGGGCCTCGACCAGGTAGGTTAGGGTGAGGGGCAGCCGTCGACGCCAACCGGACAGCAGTGATGTCACCGCAATAATGATACCCGTAGGGCGGCACAGCTTAAGCGCGAAGCGTTGAAAGCCATCGAGGCGGGGATCGTCGGGAGCGCCTGTCGGCAAGGAATCCTCCGCACGTTTCCCGCGCATCGCCGCAGGCCATTTTCCGCCCTATTGACTTTTTGGTAAGCTCTGGCTAGAAGCCCGCCGCAATCGACGCCGTGAGCGCCTTTTGAAGTTATCCCCATCATCCCAAGGGCACCGAGGACCCGCAGGCCCACGCCGATCTTGCTTGAGATTGCGCGAAGTGCTTGGATGAACCTGAGGCTTGGCGTAAACTGATACCCGCAAACGACCATAAGAAGGGAAACTCCATGAGTGTGCGTGTATCCGGGAAACATATGGAAATTGGTGAATCCTTCCGTCAAAAGATCGAGGACCAAATTGGTATGGCCATCACGAAATACTTCGACGGGGGGTATTCCGGCCAGGTGACCGTCGAAAAGGCGAGTTCTCGTTTCTCGGCAGATTGCAAGCTTCATCTCGACAGCGGAGTGGTGCTGCATGCCGCCGGCGAAGCAACCGATCCCCAGCTTGCCTTCGACGCCGCTTCCGAGCGCATCGAGAAGCGTCTGCGCCGCTACAAACGCAAGCTGAAGGACCATCATGCCGGAAACCACCTGAATGGTTTTGCAGAAGTCTCCTACACGGTCATGGACTCCGTTCCTGATCACGAGGATGAAATTCCCGACGAT
This sequence comes from Rhizobium sp. M10, assembly GCF_002531955.1. Taxonomy (NCBI): domain Bacteria; kingdom Pseudomonadati; phylum Pseudomonadota; class Alphaproteobacteria; order Hyphomicrobiales; family Rhizobiaceae; genus Rhizobium; species Rhizobium sp. M10. The sequence goes on from NZ_NWTA01000009.1 coordinate 152,534, forward strand.
TTCGCCCCGGCGATCGTCGCTGAAAGCACGAAGCAGCTGAAGACCATGTCGGTCGCCACCGCCGTGATGGCGCTCGACATGACCGACGAGCCGCTTCTCCTGTTCCGCAGCCCCGGCAAGGAACATCTGAACATTGTTTACCGTCGCCATGACGGGAATATTGGCTGGATCGATTCGGCCAATATCAAAGGCTGAGATCAGGGCGGTGAGCGGCGGTATCGCCGCCGCTCCCCCGCATCATCTGATCCCGGCGACAGAAGGAAAAAGAAATGGCATTGGCAGATTTGCTCCATCAGGATGCGATCATTCCCGCCCTCAGAGTAAATTCCAAGAAACAGTTGCTTCAGGAATTGGCGGCACGAGCCGCAAGGATCACCGGGCTCTCCGAACGGGAGATCTTCGACGTCATCCTGCAGCGCGAACGCCTGGGCTCGACCGGCGTCGGCAACGGTATCGCCATTCCCCACGGCAAGCTGGTGAACATTCATTCGATCGTCGGCATCTTCGCCCGGCTGGAGCAGCCGGTCGATTTCGAAGCGCTGGACGACCAGCCGGTCGATCTCGTCTTCCTGCTTTTGGCGCCGGAAGGCGCGGGCGCCGATCATCTCAAGGCGCTGTCGCGCATCGCCCGCGTCCTGCGTGATCATGATCTGGTGGCAAAGCTGCGCGCCACCGATTCCGCCTCTGCGATCTACGCCTTCCTCAACGAAGAGCAGACCTCGAACGCGGCCTGAACCACTTCTATTCCTGATAAAAAAGGCGCCTGATTTCGCAGGCGCCTTTTTTCATCATAGAACGGAACGGAACGATCAGAACTCTTCCCAGCTGTCCTGCGCCACGGCGGCGGAACCGCGCGACGGCGCGGCCGGTCGGCGGGCTGCCGGGACGGCGGCCCGAGGCGAGGCGGCTGGGGCAGCCGGCGCCCGCATCTGCTGGGCGACGGCGGTGAGCTGAGCAGCGTTGCCCGAACCGGAGACCCGGAAGCGTGTGGCGAGCGCCTTCAGCGTCTGCGCCTCGTCGTTGAGCGCCACGCTGGCGGCGGTCGCTTCCTCGACCATCGCCGCGTTCTGCTGCGTCACCTGGTCCATCTGGTTCATGGCCTGGTTGATTTCCTTGAGCCCGACCGCCTGTTCGCTGGCCGAAGCCGAGATCTGCCGGATGAGGTCGTTGATGCCCATCACCTGTTCGGCGATCTTGTGCAGCGTGCCGCCGGCACGCCCGACGAGATCGACGCCTTCCTTGACCTGGACGGCCGAGGTGTTGATCAGCGTCTTAATCTCCTTGGCGGCGTTGGCCGAGCGCTGCGCGAGTTCGCGCACTTCCTGGGCGACGACGGCAAAACCCTTGCCGGCCTCGCCGGCGCGCGCCGCCTCGACGCCGGCATTCAGCGCCAGCAGATTGGTCTGGAAGGCGATCTCGTCGATGACGCCGATGATCCGCGAGACCTCCGTCGAAGACTGTTCGATCCCCTGCATCGAGGCGATCGCCTTCTGCACCACCTCGCCGGACCTTTCGGCATCCTGGCAGGCGAGGCTGACGTTGTCGGCCGCCGTGCGGGCATTATCGGCGCTGGAATCGACCTGCGCGGTGAGCTCGTTGAGCGCCGCCGCCGTCTCCTCCAGGCTGGCCGCCTGCTGTTCGGTGCGCTTGGCGAGATCGGAGGCGCTGTTGCTGATCTCGCCGGTGCCCGAGCCGATATTGGCAACGCTGAGGGTCATGGTGTTGATGGTCTCTTCGAGGCTTGCAAGCGCCGCGTTGAAATCCTGCTTCAGCTTGCCGTATTCGCCGGGGAAGTCGTCGCTGATGCGGTGGCCGAGATTGCCCCGCGACAGCTCGGAAAGGCCGGCGCCGACAATCGAGACGATACGGCGCTGCAGCGACACCGATTCCTGGCGTTCCGATTCCGAGCGGCCGCGCTCGGCCTCGGCCGCCTGCCGTTCTCTGGCAGCCTCGTCTTCGAGACGCTTGGTGTCGGCGAGTGTAAAGCGGAAACCTTCGAGCGCCTTGGCGACCGAACCGACCTCGTCGCTGCGATCCTGGGCTGCGACCGGCTCGCCATAGTGGCCATCGCTGAGCGTCTTGACGCTGGCGACGAGCCCCCCGAGCGGCCGCTGCACCAGCGAACGGACGGCGAAATAGAGCGCGAGCATGACGGCGCCGAGCACGATCAGGCCGTTGATGATCATCATATAGGTCTGGTCTTTGACCGGTGCGTTGATGGCGGCATGCGGGACGTCGACGAGCACGACCCAGGTGGCGTTGACGCCGGGAACGGCGAAGGGATAGACGACCCGGTCGAAGGGATCGAGGCCGTCATAGGTCAGGTTCCTGACGAGGCCGGGCTCTTTGCTCGACAGCGCCGCCTTCACGATGTCGGCGCCTTCGCCGTCATATTGCTTGGTCATCAGGTCGGGGATCGGCGCGACGATCCAGTTGCCGGCCTGCGACAGCAGCGTCACGCGGCCGGAGCCGAAAGGATGCAGTGCCTGCAGCTTGTCGGTCAGCGACTTCAGCGAGATGTCGACGCCGCCGACGCCGATCATCTTACCATCAGACATGACGGGATAGGCGATCGAGGTCAGCAGCGTCGGAACGTCGGTGCCTTCGGCCATGTAAGGCGTCGTGATCGCACCCTTGCCGCTATCGGCGGCAAGCTTCCACCATTCGGCAGTATAATCTTCGTCGAAAGTCGAATACTGGACGCCGCCATCCTTGGTCTTCGACCAATAGGGCGTGAAGACGCCGTTCTTGTTTCCGCCCTCGTCCTTGTTGTTGGCGAACTCGGTGCTCTTGCCGTCAAACGCGCCGAGCTTCTCGCAGAACCAGCTGCCGAAGGCGAAGGCATTCTGCTCGATATTGGCCTTCAGGACGTTGATGACGCCCTTGCGATCGAGCGACTTGCCTTCATGGGCGCGGCCGATGACACCGGTCATGCTGCGCGCGGCGCTGGCAAGTTCACCGACATTGGCGGCGATCTCATTGGCGATCGATTTCGCCTCGAGATTGGCCTGATCCATCGTCAGCGTCTGGACGCGGTCCCGGGTCTGGCCGATGAGGAAAAAGTTCGAGACGATCAGCACAAGCGCGATGGCGATGCCGGTGATGACGATGAGCTTCGCCGCAAGCGATTTCATTCGAAAAATGAACATGGAGTCCTCGGGCATGGGATGCGCCGAACGGGCATTCTCCGGCGCAGGAGCGAAGGCATCGCCCCGTCATGGAGCAGCCGAATGAGCCGCGGATCCGCAAGCGCGACGATCCGGCGATCACGAGGAAGATCGCCGGAAATACCTTAAATTTGAATGAAACTCGAATGGTCGAGGCAAGGAAAACCGCAGAAATTCCCTCAAAACTAACGGGTTTTCTCGGCGGCTTCGCAAAGAGACTGAAACTATATTCTGTCCGCGACGTCCTTGCTTGACGGGATCGATGGCTGCGCTCCCGCCTTGAGGCATGCGAGCGAGCCGGCGACGGCCGCGCGGCGCAGCGCGGTGGGAAAATCGAGGCCGTCATCGAGACTTGCGGCGAAATAACCGCAGAAGGTGTCTCCCGCCCCCACCGTATCGACCGGATCGATTTTCAGGCCTTGCGCCCTGGAAATGACCCCGTCGCGGATGGCGATGACGCCATCGCCGCCGAGTGTGACGATCAGCGTTTGGCCGGTCTCCTGGTGCAGGCGGTGAAGGGCTGCCTCGCGTGCTTCGGCGTCCATGCCATCCTGTCCGGCGAGCCGCTCGAACTCGGTTTCGTTGGCGATGACGATATCGGCCAGCCGCCCCAGACGCGGCGCGTCGGGGATCAGCGGCGCCAGGTTGAGGATGCTGGTGATGCCCTTGGCGCGGCCAGCCGACAGCGCGCGTTCGACGGCGTCAACAGGCACTTCGAGCTGCAGCATCAGGATATCGCCTTCGTTCATCCTGCCGACCGCCGTCTCGGCATCGCCAGCTGTCACCAGGCCGTTGGCGCCGGGAACCACGGCGATCATGTTCTCACCATCGCCGCCGACGAGGATCAGCGCCGTGCCTGTGGGACCGTCGACATGCTTGACCAGGGAGAGGTCGGTTCCGGCGTCATCGAGCAGGGCGAGTGCGTCGGCGGCAAAACCATCCTTGCCGACGGCGCCGGCCATATGCACATAGCGGCCGGCGCGGCGGGCTGCCAGCGCCTGATTGGCGCCCTTGCCGCCGGCGGCCGTGGCAAATCCGTTGCCGGCGACCGTCTCGCCGGGCTTCGGCAGGCGCGCGGTCGTGGCGATGAGATCCATGTTGATGGACCCGAAAACTGTGATCATGAGGATGTCCCGTCCTTTGGAACACGCGGGCGACGGCATGTTCCAACTCTTGTATGAAATGCGGGGCAGACACTGCCCGAAGCGGTCACTCCTCGTCAACCACCCGAAGCTTGAGAAGACCGGTGCGGCTTTCCACCGATTTGGCCGGGGTCTCGCCGTCGCGGGCCGGCCTGGCATCGCCGCCCGCCTCGAATTCCAGCGCTTCGATCCTGGCGCCGCGCCTGGTGAGCTTGTCGGCTGACGTGACGACCATGTCGACATCCTTCTGCGCCATGGCGAAATGGCCCTGCAGCTTGCGCACCCGCTCGTCGAGGCGGCCGAGATCGTCCATCAGCAGCGCCACCTCGCCCTGGATCAGATGCGCCTGCGCCCGCATGCGCTGGTCCTTCAGCACGGCCTGGATGACCTGGATCGACAGCATCAGCAGCGACGGCGAGACGATGACGATGCGCGCCCGGTGCGCCTTCTGCACCACCGGCTCGAAATTTTCGTGGAGCTCGGCAAAGATCGATTCGGACGGCACGAAGAGAAAGGCGGTATCCTGGGTCTCACCTTGAATCAGATATTTCTCGGCAATATCGCGGATATGGATCTCCATGTCGCGGCGGAACTGCTGGCCGGCGAGCTTGGCGGCCTCGGGGCTGCCGGCGGCGTCGCGGATGGCGTTCCAGGCTTCGAGCGGGAATTTCGCGTCGATGACGAGCGGCGGCGCGCCGTTCGGCATGCGGATCGTGCAGTCCGGCCGCGAGCCGTTGGACAGCGTCTGCTGGAAGGCATAGGCGCCCATCGGCAGGCCGTCGGCAACGATCGTCTCCATCCGCGACTGGCCGAAGGCGCCGCGCGTCTGCTTGTTGGAAAGTATCGCCTGCAGCCCGACGACGTCCTTGGCGAGCGTCTGGATATTGTTCTGCGCCGCATCGATGACCGCCAGCCGCTCCTGCAGCCGCTGCAGGTTCTCATGCGTCGATTTGGTCTGCTCGGTGATCGTCGAGCTCATGCGCTGCGACATGCCGTCGAGGCGTTGGTTGATCGACTGATTGAGTTCGCTTTGCCGCGCGCCGAAGACCTCGGCCATGGCCGTGATGCGGCCCTGCATCTCGGCCTGGATCTTCAAAAGCTCGGCCATGCGCATCGCACTTTCTCTGGCGCGCAGCTCCGCCTCCTCCGCCTGTTCGCGGCGAAGGCCGGCGGCGCGCAGAGAAAGGACGATCACCAGCAGGATGAGGGCTGCAAGAACGCCGCCGGCCAGCGCCAGCATGGCCGGGCTGATCGAGGCGACGGAAGCTGCGAGCGATTCGGAAGTGACGGTCATGGCGCAACCATAACAGAAGATGCGGCAAGATATAGATCAAAACGTGAACGAAATCGGCGATCCTCAATATCTCTAGAGGCCGCCGCGCCTTGCCGGCCAACGCGGAAAATCGCCGCCGGATTTAACGATTGCTCAACCATATTCGCCAAAAGCTGTGGCGCAGAATTCCCTCCCGCGCCGTCGCGCCAAATACAGAGATACCCATGACATCCCAGCAGACCGACAGCGCGCTCAAGCAGCGTCTCGATTTCATCGAACTGGACGAGGCGGCGCGCAAGTCGATGCGGGAGCTGCGCCCTGTGATTGCCGAGCTGATCGGCGGCGCCCTCGATAAATTCTACGCCAAGATCGCCAGGACTCCCGCTGTCTCGAGCTTCTTCACGGACAAGAGCCATGTCGGCCATGCCAAGAAGCGGCAGCAGGATCATTGGGCCAATCTTGCAAGCGGTACGTTTGACGAAAGCTATGTCGAAGGCGTGACTGCCGTCGGCCGCACGCATGCCCGCATCGGGCTGGAGCCGCGCTGGTATATCGGCGGCTATGCCATCGTCGTGTCCGAGCTCGTCAAGGGCATCATGGAGAAGCAGTGGCCGTCGGTCTTCGCGCGCCAGCAGGGCAGGCAGCTGGCCGAGAAGCTGTCCGCCGTCATCAAATCAGGCATGCTCGACATGGATTATTCCATCTCGGTCTATCTCGAGACGCTGGAAGCCAAGCGCCGTGCGCTGGAAGAGGAGCGCGCCAAGGCGCAATCCGACCAGGCCATCGCGCTGGAGCAGCTGCGCCGCGGCCTGGAAGCACTGTCGAACGGCGATCTCGAAGCTACTCTGCCCTCCGACCTGCCGGGTGATTTCAGGCAGATGGCCGAGGATTACAACCGCGCCGTCAGCGCCCTTCGCCAATCCTTCGCATCCGTGCGCGAGACGTCGGGCCAGATCATGAGCGGCGCCGACGTCATTTCCAATGCGACGAACGACCTGGCGCTGCGCACCGCCCAGCAGGCAGCCGGCGTCGAGGAAAGCTCGGCGGCCCTGCAGCAGCTTTCCGTCAGCGTCGGCCAGACCGCCGCCAATGCCGAAAAGGCTTCCGGCGCCGTGCGTGAGACACAGCAGAAGGCGAAGAATTCAGGTGAACTCGTCACCAGCGCCGTCTCGGCGATGGCCGGCATCGAAAAATCCTCGACCGAAATCTCCAAGATCATCGGCGTCATCGACGAGATCGCCTTCCAGACCAATCTTCTGGCGCTGAATGCCGGCGTCGAAGCGGCGCGCGCCGGTGATGCCGGCAAGGGTTTTGCCGTCGTCGCCCAGGAAGTCCGCCAGCTCGCCCAGCGTACGGCTGAAGCCGCCAAGGAGATCAAGAACCTGATCTCGCAGAGCTCGACCCAGGTCAATCAGGGTGTGGGCATCGTCTCCAGCACCGGCGAGGCGCTGAACGACATGATCAGCCGCATCGATATCATCAACCGCTTCGTCGCCGATATTGCCGCCGCCGCCCGCGATCAGGCAACCGGCGTCAACGAGGTCAGCGTGGCGATCCGCAGCATGGGCGAAATCACCCAGCAGAATTCCGGCATGGTCGAGCGCACCTCGGCGGAAACCCGCCGCCTCACCGATGAGGTGGGCAAGCTGATCGAGCTGCTGCAGCATTTCCGCGCCCGGCCGGAAGGCCGCGCCGTCACCGCTGCCCGCCGTGCGGCTTGACGCGAATATGGCAAAATTCCGGGCGGGGATGCAAAAAAGCGTCTTCCCCGCCCGCCGGATAATTCCATAGTGAGAAAAGATGGGTTATGGGAACGCCCATGACCATCAAGCCACTCATCATTCTTCCCGATCCCATTCTCCGCCAGCTGTCCCAGCCGATCGAGCGGGTGGACGCCGACCTGCAGCGCCTTGCCGACGACATGCTGGAAACCATGTATGACGCGCCGGGCATCGGCCTTGCCGCCATCCAGATCGGCGTGCCGCGCCGCATGCTCGTCATCGATGTGTCGCGCGAGGGCGAGGAAAAGCAGCCGCAGGTCTTCATCAACCCCGAGATCGTCAAATCCTCCGACGAACGCTCGGTCTATGAGGAAGGCTGCCTGTCGATTCCCGATTATTATGCCGAGGTCGAGCGCCCGGCTGTCGTCTCGGTCAAATATCTCGACCGCAACGGCAAGGAACAGATGGTGGAAGCCGACGGCCTGCTCGCCACCTGCCTGCAGCACGAGATCGACCATCTGAACGGCGTGCTGTTCATCGATTATATCTCGCGGCTGAAGCGGGAGATGGTGATCAAGAAGTTCACCAAGGCGGCGAAATCCAAGGCGCTCTGAGCGTTGAAAATGATTCGACAAAGCATTATGATATCGTTGATATCATAATGGAGGTGCCGAATGGGTGACCTGCTTATTCGCGATGTTCCGGACGCAATGAAGCGGCAGCTTCAGGAAAGTGCGCAGCGTAATGGCCGCAGCCTTTCGGAAGAGGCGATCGAAATCATCCGCCGGCAGATTGCGGTCGGGCGTTCGGGGGCTTCCGCCGGGCAGCGCCTGCGCTCGCTGATGAGCGATGAAAAGTTGAGCGATGAGGAGGTGGAAGCTATCGCCGCATCTCGTCACGAACACGACCGCGAACCGCCGCGCTTCGACACATGATCGTCCTCGATACGAATGTGATTTCCGAGTTGCAGGGGAGGACCCATAGCGAACGGATATTGAGCTGGCTTGATGGTTACGACGTCGAGATGCTTTTCCTGACGACGATCGCCGTCGCTGAAATGCGCTATGGTCTTGAACTTCTTGATGACGGCAGGCGGAAGGCAACATTGATATCCGACTTCAACAGGATCGAGTCGGAGTTTGCCGGCCGCGTGCTCGGTTTTTCCCTGAGCGCGGCCAATCGCTACGGCCTCCTGGCGGCGCAGCGCAGGAAGGCGGGACGGCCGATGGCGACCAAGGACGCGGTGATCGCCGCCATCTGCCTTGCAAACGGCGCCACGCTCGCCACCCGCAACACCCGAGATTTCGAGGGGCTTGATCTCAAGCTCGTAAACCCGTTTGAAGACGGCTGATCCTCAATTGGCGAGATAGAATGTCTCTTAGCATCATTTTCATGGGAACCCCGGAGTTCTCGGTTCCGACCCTGCGCCTGCTCGTCGATGCCGGCCACAGGATCGTCGCCGTCTATACGCAGCCGCCGCGGCCGGGTGGGCGGCGCGGGCTCGATCTGCAGAAATCGCCGGTGCATCAGGCAGCCGAGCTGCTCGGCCTTCCGGTCTTCACGCCGGTCAATTTTAGGGATGCGGAGGAGCGCGAGAGGTTTGCCGCGTTCAAGGCCGATGTCGCCGTCGTCGTCGCCTACGGGCTGCTGCTGCCCGAGGCGGTTTTGAACGGCACCCGCGACGGCTGCTATAACGGCCACGCCTCGCTGCTGCCGCGCTGGCGCGGTGCCGCGCCGATCCAGCGGGCGATCATGGCCGGCGATGAAAAGACCGGCATGATGGTGATGAAAATGGACAAGGGTCTCGATACAGGCGCCGTCGCCCTGACCCGCGAGGTCGAGATCGGCCCGAACATGACGGCTGGCGAACTGCACGACCGGCTGATGCAGGTCGGCGCCAAGGCGATGGCGGAGGCCATGGTGAAGCTGGAGATGAACGACCTGCCGCTGACGCCGCAGCGGCAAGACGGCGTGCTTTACGCCGCCAAGATCGACAAGGCCGAGTCGCGCATCGATTTCGCCAGGGAGGCGCCGGCTGTGCACAACCATATCCGCGGCCTCGCGCCGTTTCCGGGCGCCTGGTTCGAAGTCGAGATCGGCGGCAGGCCGGAGCGGGTGAAGGTGCTCGGCTCGGAACTGGGTGAGGGAGAGGGCGCTGCCGGGCAGTTGCTGACCGACGACCTTGTCGTCGCCTGTGCTTCCGGCGCGGTGCGGCTGACCAGGCTGCAGAAGGCGGGCGGCAAGCCGCTTGCCGCGGCCGATTTCCTCCGCGGTACGCCGCTCGCCGCCGGCACGAGGCTTTCCTGATGCCGCGTTTCCGCATGACCGTCGAATATGACGGCGGCCCCTATGTCGGCTGGCAGCGGCAGGAGAACGGTCCTTCGGTGCAGGGCGCCATCGAAGCGGCGGTGTTGTCGCTGACCGGCGAGACCGTTTCGGTCCGCGGCGCCGGCCGCACGGATTCCGGCGTGCACGCCATGGGACAGGTAATCCATGCCGATCTTTCGAAGGAATGGTCGCCCTATCAGCTGCAGAATGCGCTGAACGCGCATCTGAGGCTTGCCGGCGAGCGCGTCTCCATTCTCGACGTCGAGGCGGTTCCCGAATTCTTCGATGCCCGCTTCTCGGCGCTCAGGCGCCATTATCTCTACCGTATCGTCAGCCGCCGGGCGCCGCTGGCGCTCGACGCCGGCAAGGCCTGGTGGGTGCCGAAGACACTCGACCACGAGGTCATGCACGCCGCCGCCCAGCGGCTGGTCGGCCGGCACGATTTCTCCACCTTCCGCTCCGCCCATTGCCAGGCAAACAGCCCGGTGCGCACGCTCGACCGGCTCGACGTGACGCGCAGCGGCGCGCTGATCGAGATCCGCGCCACCGCGCAGAGCTTCCTCCACAACCAGATCCGTTCCTTCGCCGGCACGCTGAAGCTGGCCGGCGAGGGCAAGTGGACGCCCGACGATGTCGAGGCCGCACTCGAAGCGCGCAACCGCAAGGCCTGCGGCCCGGTGGCACCGCCCGACGGGCTCTATTTCCTGCAGGTGGATTATCCCGAGGTGATCACCGATCGCCGTAGGCCCGCCGACGAAAGCGACGACGATCTCTCATGATGTCCAATCTCATGCGATAGCGTGGGTCAGGCGGGATAGATGCCGAGGAAGTGCTGCAGATATTCCGAAAGGACCATCGACGGCACCAGCAGCACCAGCGTCAGCGCTCCGACCATCAGCGCGTGATCATGGCAGATCATCCTGAGGATGCGCGCCAGCGCGAAGACCTGCGCCAGCATGAAGGCGAGCAGCAGCAGCGAGACGAGGCCGACCGTGCCGGGCAGGAAGAACACCAGCGCCAGCAGCAGGCCGTTGATATAGGAGAGCGGCACGCCGAGCCAATTGACGCTGACGACGACGGGGGCGAAGCGCTCGCCCATGCGGAAGGCCAGCAGCAGCACCCCGGCAAAGACCAGCGGCACGAACCAGTTGGCGACCTCGACGAGGCCGAGCCTGACAAAAAAGGCAAAATTGACATCGGCTTCCGGCGGCATCGACCGCAGGAAGGCCTGTCGCCACCAGAGCCAGGAAATGCCCATCGGCGGCAGGCACCAGGCCATCGCCCAGAACGAGCGGTTGACGCCACGCTCCGACAGATCGAGGAAGCGGAAGCCGCGCGGATCCATCCGGATCAGCAGCCACAGGCCGGCCAGATAATACTGGACTTCCTTAAGACCCGGCATGGGCGAACCAGCGGTCGATGAAGGTCTCGTAGATCGCCGTCAGCGTCTCCAGATCGGCAACGGCGACACGTTCGTCGACCATGTGCATCGTCTGACCGACCAGGCCGAACTCGACGACCGGGCAATAGTCCTTGATGAAGCGGGCATCCGACGTGCCGCCGGTGGTCGAAAGCGTTGGCGACCGGCCGGTGACGCTTTCGACGGCCGAAGACAGCGAGGCGATCAAAGCATTGTTGCGGGTGAGGAAGACGTGGCTCGGCCGGTCGGCCCAGACGATATCGTATTTCACCGGCTCCCGGCCCGGACGCAGCTGGCCGTTGCCGGCGGCGGCATCGAGCCTTCGCAGGATTTCCGCACGCAGCGTATCGACGGTCCAGCTGTCGTTGAAGCGGATGTTGAAGCTTGCCGATGCCTTTGCCGGAATGACGTTCGTGGCAGGATTGCCGACATCGACCGTCGTCACTTCGAGGTTCGACGGCTGGAAATCATCGGTGCCGCCGTCGAAGGGCGGATCCATCAGCGCCTGCGTCAGCTGGACGATGCCGCGCACCGGATTGTCGGCAAGGTGCGGATAGGCGGCATGGCCCTGCACGCCGTGCACGGTGATCCTGCCCGATAGCGAGCCGCGACGGCCGATCTTGATCATGTCGCCGAGCCTGTCGGGATTGGTCGGTTCGCCGACCAGGCAGGCGTCCCAGCGCTCGCCGCGCTCCGTGGCCCATTGCAGCAGCTTGACGGTGCCGTTGATCGCCGGGCCTTCTTCGTCGCCGGTGATCAGCAAGGAAATCGAGCCGGCCGGCGCGCCGTTCTTCTCGATATGGCGGGCGACGGCGGCGACGAAACAGGCAATGCCGCCCTTCATGTCGACGGCGCCGCGGCCGAAGAGCTCGCCCTTTGATATCTCGGCGGCAAAGGGCGGATGTGTCCAGGCCGCTTCGTCGCCGACCGGCACGACATCGGTGTGGCCGGCAAACATCAGATGCGGGCCTTCGCCGCCGAGGCGGGCATAGAGGTTCTCGATATCGGCTGTGCCCTCTTCGCGTGCCGTCACCTTGTCGACCGTAAAGCCGAGCGGCGCGAGCATGGCGTCGAGCGCCGTGAGCGCGCCGCCTTCGGCGGGCGTCACGGACGGGCAGCGAATCAACGTCTGGAGATTGGCGACGGGGTCGGTAGCGGTCATGGCGTCGAACTATCCGGCGGGAATGGCAAAGACATGGCAAGGCGGAGCCGCCTCGCGTAAAAAGACGCCGTCTGTTTAACGGATCAATGTGCCGGTGTCATCAATCTCTGAGCAGCTCGTTGATGCCGGTCTTGGAGCGGGTCTGTTCGTCGACGCGCTTGACGATGACGGCGCAGTAGAGATGCGGCGCCGGCTGGCCGTTTGCCATCGTCGCATTGGCCGAGGCCATCGAACCGGCGACGACGACGGAATAGGGCGGCACTTCGCCGTACATCACCTCACCGGTGGCGCGGTCGACGATCTTGGTCGACTTGCCGATGTAGACGCCCATGCCGAGCACCGAGCCTTCACGGATGATGCAGCCCTCGACCACTTCGGAGCGGGCGCCGATGAAGCAATTGTCCTCGATGATCGTCGGGCCGGCCTGCATCGGCTCCAGCACGCCGCCGATGCCGACGCCGCCGGAGAGATGCACATGTTTGCCGATCTGTGCGCAGGAGCCGACCGTCGCCCAGGTATCGACCATCGTGCCTTCGCCGACATAGGCGCCGAGATTGACGAAGGAGGGCATCAGGATGGCGTTCGGCGCGATATAGGCCGAGCGGCGTACGACGCAGTTGGGCACGGCGCGGAAGCCCGCGGCGCGGAACTGGTTCTCGCCCCAGTTTTCGAATTTTGAGGGAACCTTGTCCCACCAGGTGGAATTGCCCGAGCCGCCCTTGACCACTTCCATGTCGTTGAGGCGGAAGGACAGGAGCACCGCCTTCTTCAGCCACTGATTGACCGTCCAGGCGCCGTCGGCGCCGCGCGTCGCCACGCGGACCTTGCCGGCATCCAGCAGATCGAGTGCTGCTTCGACCGCATCGCGGACCTCGCCCTTCGTCGACATGTTCACATTGTCACGATTGTCGAAGGCGGCTTCGATGGTCTTTTCGAGGGATGCGAGGTCGGTGGCGCTCATGGGAATTCCTTAAACTTCGATCTTTATCGTGGAGACGGCGCAGTCTCCGGAATTGCGGTTGGCGGGATTGTGTCCTGCTCTACAGCATGCGCCCGTAGAATGGAATTATTTTTCGGGCAGGATCAATCTGGTTTCAAGGCGTTATAGCGACATATCCGGCACTAAGGCCGGCAGTACTGAAAGGCATTTCGACATGGCGAAGGGACGAAACGGCGGTTCTAGGCGCAAGGATGGCGTATGGGACCCGCTGAAAAGCAGTTCGACCGACAGGCAGCGGGCCCAAGCCGTGCCGAAGACGCCGCAGACGATGTCGCCTGCCTATCGCCTTGCCTATGTCGACGAGGATTTCCTTTGCCGCGAGGAATTGCGGCCGATCCGCCTGCAGCTGGAGCTGCTGAAGACCGAGATGATGCTGACGGAACGCGGCATCCGCTCGACCGTCGTCATGTTCGGCGGCGCCCGCATTCCCGCCCCCGGCCAGAGCGCCTGGGCGGCGCGCAACGACATCCAGCGCGTCAATCTGGAGGCGGCGTCCGTCTATTATGACGAGGCCCGCAAATTCGCCCGGCTCTGCTCGAAATATTCGGCCAGCTTCGATTTCCAGGAATATGTCATTGTCACCGGCGGCGGTCCCGGCGTCATGGAGGCGGGCAATCGCGGCGCGGCCGACGAGGGCGCACCCTCGATCGGCCTCAACATCGTGCTGCCGCACGAGCAGGCGCCGAACGCCTATGTGACGCCGGAGCTCAGCTTCAACTTCCACTATTTCGCCATTCGCAAGATGCATTTCATGGTGCGCGCCAAGGCGATCGCGGTCTTTCCCGGTGGGTTCGGAACGCTCGACGAATTCTTCGAATGCCTGACGCTGATCCAGACCGGCCGCATGGAGCGGCTGCCGCTGATCCTGTTCGGCGAGGCCTTCTGGCGCAGCATCATCAATTTCGAGGCATTGGCCGAATTCGGCACGATCGCGCCTGATGACGTCAAGCTGATCAGCTTCGTCGACACGGCCGACGCCGCATGGAAGATCGTCCAGGATTTCTACGAGCACTAAGAATAGGGCCTGAGCGCAGGTCCCGATCGCGAGAGTTGTCCCTTTCCCCGCCGGAGCGGGGAAAGAGCGGAGCAATGGTTCGTCCAGCCTTACAGGAGCGGCCGGTCCGGCATGTCGTCGATCGAGATGACGCCGTCCTTGTTGCGGTCCATGCGGGTGAACAGCTTGTCGAAGGCGGCAACCGCTTCCTGTTTGGAAACCTGGCCGTTCTCGTCGGTGTCGGCCCGGCGCATCATCATCGAGGCGCGCATGAAGGTGCCGCCATGGCGCATCCAGTGATGGCCGTCATGCCCGTCGCGGGGCGGCCGCCCGGCCTCGTTATCCGGCATGTCGGGCGCGGCGTTCGCGTCCTTTTCGCCGCCGGCCTCCTGCTTGTGCTGATCCTTCATCGCCTGCAGCTGGGTCTGCCGGTACTGGCGGATTTCGCCTGGAGTCAGCGAGCCGTCATTGTTGGTGTCGATCGCGGCGAAGATCTTGTCGAGGCCGCCGGTCGCTTCCTCCTTGGAGACCTTGCCATCCTTGTTCGCGTCGAACTCCTTGAGCATGCGGACATAAGTGATTTCGAGGAAGGCGTCGCGGCCCGGACCGTCCATGCCGGCATGATGCGGACGCGGCCCGTTGCCGGGTGCGGCAAAGCTTGCCCCGGCGGCTCCGCCGAAAATGAGGACGGAGGAGAGCGCTGCCACTATCAGCTTGTTGCGGTACATCGTGTTTCCCTTTCGTAAGGTGTCCCTTGACGAAAGAGGCTAGGGCAGCGGCCTGAAAAGACCCAGTTAAACATCGGTAAGCTGGGTGAAACTTTGGTAAGGTGACCGGTAGAGCTTTTCCGGGTTAGATTGAAGCATTCTGCCGGAGCAGGTTTTCGTCAGGGCAGAGGCGATTGGCGATGGGCATACCCCAAGGTACGTTCGAGCCGATCGCCTCTGATCCTGGCGGAAAAATGCCCGGCCCTTCGGGTTGGCTGAAACGGGCCGTCTGATCGACCGGCCGGCTTGGCCGTAGAACTGGGCTACGACACGCGCCGGCCGGTCGACCATCCGACTCCGTTTGAGCCAACAGAATGCTTCAATCTAACCCGGAAAAGCTCTAGCCGCCGGATCTGGTCACCTTGCCGAGAAATGCAACGAGGTCGTCGGTGACGAAATCGATGTGATCCTCCTCGCCGCTGGTCTTTTCCCACCATTCGACGACCGTCTCTTCCAGATTGCGCGGCACCAGCAGCACGGTCTGCATGCCGAGCGCCTTCGGCACCGTCAGATTGCGGGGCAGATCCTCGAACATCGCTGCCTTGCCGGTGTCGACGCGCTTCAGCGCCGCAAACTTGTCATAGGTCGCCTGCGCCGGTTTCGGCACGTAATCGGCGGCGACAATGTCGAAGATATCGTCGAAATGCTCGAGAATGCCGAGCGCTCCTGCCGTCATCTCGGCGTGCTTGACGCTGCCGTTAGTGAAGATGAATTTACGCCCCGGCAGCGCCTTGATCGCCTGCCCGAGTTCCGGCTGCGGCATCAGCGCCGAATAATCGATGGCATGCGCCTTTTCGAGAAAGTCGTTCGGATCGATGCCGTGATGGATCATCAGACCCTGCAGCGTCGTGCCGTGCTCGAGATAATATTGCTTCTGCAGCTTGCGCGCCTCTTCCCGCTCCAACTGTAAGAGCGCGGCGACATAGGCGGTCATGTTCCTGTCGATCTGCGCGAAGAGATTGACATGATGCGGATAGAGCGTGTTGTCGAGGTCGAAAACCCAGTCGGTAACGTGGTCGAAATCGGCTTTGTCGGGGGTGCGGTCGATCTTTGTCATGGCGGTCTTATGGCATGGCTGTCGTGGGAAACCAAAGGCTTTCGCTTACGTGTCCGCTTTCCCGCCGCCTTCTTAAAAATGCCGCCAGATTTTCACAACTTTAAAGAGATTCCGGCTGAATATCGCCATGGATCGCTGGTGACTTTCTGCCTGCGTCAGACAGGGGGACCCGCAAGGGTAAAGTCGCATGAAGATCGTTCTGATCAATCCACCGCATACGGCGATCGGTAGCCGTATTCCCGATGATCACCTTCCACCGCTCGGCCTTCTCTCGGTCGCAGGCCCGCTGATCGACGACGGTCATGATGTCAGCCTCATCGATGCAGAGTTCGGACCGATGGCGATGGTGGAAATCATCGACCGGATCACGGCAAACAGCCCGGATCTGATGCTGATCGGTCATTCCGGCTCGACCTCGGCCCATCCCACGGCCCGCGCGATCGCCGAAGCGGTGAAGCGCAGCGATCCCGCGATCCGCGTTGTCTATGGCGGCGTGTTTCCCACTTACCATTGGCGGGAGGTGCTGGCCGAGACCGAGGCATTCGACATTCTCGTCCGCGGCGAGGGCGAGGAAACGATGCGGCGCCTCGCCGATGCCCTAGCAGCCAACCGTCCGCTTGATGCCGTTGCCGGCATCGCCTATCGCGACGGTGACGGCAAAATCCGGGCAACCCCGCCGGCGCAGGCAATCGCCGATCTCGATGCCTATCGCATCGGCTGGGAGCTGATCGACCATGCCAGCTACAGCTATTGGGGTGGCAAGCGGGCGGTCGTGATGCAGTTCTCCCGCGGCTGTCCGCATCTTTGCAATTATTGCGGCCAGCGCGGCTTCTGGACCCGCTGGCGTCACCGCTCGCCGGAGCTGTTTGCCCGCGAGATCGCCAGGCTCTATCGCGAACAGGGTGTCGAACTCATCAATCTCGCCGACGAGAACCCGACCTCGTCGCGCAAGGCCTGGCTGGCCTTCCTCGAAGCGATGATCGCCGAGAACGTGCCGGTGCAGATCGTCGGCTCGACGCGCGCGGATGATATCGTCCGCGACGCCGATATCCTGCATCTCTATCGCAAGGCCGGTGTCGTGCGCTGGCTGCTCGGTATGGAAAACACCGATGAGACAACCCTGGCGCTGATCAAGAAGGGTGGAGCCAAAACAACCGACAGGGAGGCAATCCGGCTGCTGCGCCAGCACGATATCCTCTCGATGGCGACCTGGGTCGTCGGTTTCGAAGAAGAGAAGCTCAGCGATCTCTGGCGCGGCCTCCGGCAATTGCTCTCCTACGATCCCGACCAGATCCAGGCGCTTTACGTCACCCCGCATCGCTGGACACCCTTCTTCCGTATCGCCCGTGACCGACAGGTGATCGAGACCGATATCCGCAAATGGGATTACAAACATCAGGTCTTGAAGATGCGGTACCTCCACCCGTTCGTGCTGATCGCCTGCGTCAAGCTCATCGAGGTTGCGGTCCAGGCGCGGCCGAAGGCGCTGATGCGCATCCTCTTTCATCGCGACCGCGAGCAGCGCCACTCCATGCGCTGGTACACGCAGATGGGCCGCCGCGTCTGGTTTCATGAGGTTCTCGAATTTCTTTTCCGCCGCCGCCATCTGAAGAATGGCCCGACGCTCGAGAAGTTCTGGGGCGCGCCACAGGATGCCGAGGAGGAGTCGATGCTGCGCCCGCAGCGGCATCTGAAAAGCCTCGACGCGGCGGAATAAAATAGACGCCCGATTTTCGGCGGACGCGGCAGGCGCGGAATGGTAGAAAGCGGACATGCTGTTCGAACGCCCCGATGATGACACACTCTATGACGCCCTGATCGCGCGCAGCGCCGATTACGAGGGTCAGGCCTATGTCTGCGTGAAGACGACCGGCGTCTTCTGCCGTCTGACCTGCCCGGCGCGCAAGCCGAAGCGGGAAAACACCCTGTTCTTCGAGACGATCGCCGCCTGCATGCATTCCGGCTTTCGTCCCTGCCGGCGCTGCAGGCCGCTGGAGCAGCCGGGCCGGGAGCCGGTCGTCGACGCCTTGCTGGCCCGGCTCGAGGCCGAGCCGGAGGTTCGCTGGAGCGAGGACGAGCTCGTGCGCCGCGGCCATGATCCCTCGACCGTGCGCCGCGCCTTCAAACGGGCGCTCGGCATGACCTTCCACGATATCGTCCGTTACATCAGGCTCGGCGAAGCGGCCCGCCAGCTGGCGGACGGGGCGCGTGTCATCGATGCGCAGATCGAAGCCGGATACGAATCGCCGAGCGGCTTTCGCGCGGCTTTCCAGCGGCTCGTCGGCAAGGCGCCGGCGCTTTCGCAGAACCGCGAACTGCTCTTTGCCGATTGGTTCGACACGCCGCTCGGGCCGATGATCGCGGTTGCCGACAAGACGCATCTGCATCTTCTCGAATTTCACGATCGCAAGGCGCTGCCGGCCGAGCTCGAAGCGCTGCAGAAACGCGTCCGCTCCTCGGTCGCGATCGGCCGCACCCCCGTCATCGATCAGATCGAGGCGGAGATCCGGGATTATTTCGAGGGCCGGCTCAGCGTCTTCAGGACGTCCTTGGCGCTTGGCGGCACGCCCTTCGAAAAGCATGTCTGGGCAAAGCTGATGGAGATTCCGATCGGTCGGACGCGCGCCTATGGCGATCTCGCCAGGGAGATGCAAAGGCCGGAGGTGGTGCGGGCCGTCGGCCGCGCCAATGGCGCCAACCAGCTGGCCATCATCGTGCCCTGCCATCGTATCCTCGGCGCGGACGGGTCGCTGACCGGCTACGGCGGCGGCCTCTGGCGCAAGCAATGGCTGCTGCGCCATGAAGAGAAGATCAGCACAGAAACAAAGATGGAGGAGACAGCATGAACCAGACTGAAAAGGCCCGAGCATTCGGCGCGCTTCACCAGAAGGGCAATCCGATCGTCCTCTACAATATCTGGGATGCCGGCACGGCGAAGGCGGTGGCGGAAGCCGGCGCCAAGGCGTTGGCGACCGGAAGCTGGTCGGTCGCCGCAGCGCACGGGTATGCCGATGGCGAGAAGCTGCCGATGTCGGTGCTGGTCGAGACGGCAAAATCCATCACCGATTTCGTCGACCTGCCGCTTTCCGTCGATTTCGAAGGCGCCTATTCGGCGGAGCCCGAGGGGGCGGCGGCCAATGTCGCCAGGCTGGTCGAGGTCGGCGCCGTCGGCATCAATTTCGAAGATCGGGTGGTTGCCGGCGAGGGGCTCTATCCCGCCGAGAGCCAGGCGGCCCGCATCCGCGCCATTCGCGCCATGGCCGAGGCCAAGGACATCCCCTTCTTCATCAACGCCCGCACCGATCTCTTCCTGGCCGAGAGCGATCTTGCAAAACATGCCGGTCTGGTGGACGAGGCGATTGAGCGGGGCAGGGCCTATGCGGCCGCCGGCGGCAACGGCTTCTTCGTGCCCGGCCTGATCGATCCCGGTTTGATCGAAAAGATCTGCGCGGCATCGTCGTTGCCGGTCAATGTCATGATGCGGGCGGGCGCCCCCGATGTGAAAACTCTGGCACGGCTCGGCGTCGGCCGCATCAGCTATGGGCCGGGGCCTTACCGGTCGATGATGGAAAAGCTGAAACAGGAGGCGGCGGCGATTTACAGCCTGTTCTGAGATGTTTGCGGGCCGCATCCGCATGAAAGGCTGCGGCCCGAAAACGACATCCCGTTCGCTCAGGACCGGAAGCGCAGATTGCGCCGCGTCAGCTGGTCGACCGAGGTGCAGCCCATCAGCTTCATGCCGCGTTCGATCTCGGTGCGCATCGTCTCCAGCGCCCGTTCGACGCCGGGCCGTCCGGCCGCGGCAAGCGGGAAGAGATAGTAGCGGCCGAGGCCGACGGCCTTCGCCCCCAGCGACAAGGCCTTGAGGACATGCGTGCCCCGCTGCACGCCGCCATCCATCATCACGTCGATCCGGTCGCCGACGGCATCGACGATCTCGGCGAGCTGATCGAAGGCGCTGCGCGAGCCGTCGAGCTGGCGCCCGCCGTGATTGGACAGCACGATGCCGGTGCAGCCGATCTCGACGGCGCGTTTGGCGTCTTCGACCGACATGATGCCCTTCAGGCAGAAATGCCCGCCCCAGGCGCGCACCATCTCCGCCACGTCGTCCCACGACATGGAGGGGTCGAGCATCTCGGTGAAGTAGCGGCTGATCGACAGCGCGCCGCCATCCATCTTGACGTGGTTTTCGAGCTGCGGCAGGGCGAAGCGCTCATGCGTCAGCCAGTCGATCGCCCAGGAGGGCTTGATGGCGAACTGGGTCATGCCGGCGAGATTGAGCTTGAAGGGAATGGCAAAACCGGTGCGCTTGTCGCGCTCGCGGTTGCCGCCGGTGATGCTGTCGACCGTCAGCATCATCGCCTGCACGCCGGCATTTTTCGCCCGCGCCATCATCTCGTGGTTGAGGCCGCGATCCTTGTGGAAATAGAACTGATAGACCTGCGGTCCGGCGCTGATCTGGCGGGCTTCCTCCAGGCTGATCGTGCCGAGCGAGGAGACGCCGAACATCGTGCCGTGTTTGGCCGCCGCCGCCGCGACCGCCCGCTCCCCCTGATGGTGAAACAGCCGCTGCAGCGCCGTCGGCGAGCAATAGACCGGCATTGCCAGCTTCTGCCCCATGACGGTCACCGACATATCGATGTCGGCCACCCCGCGCAAAACGTTGGGCACCAGATCGCAAGCCTCGAAGGCCGCGGTATTGCGCCGATAGGTCACCTCGTCATCGGCCGCACCGTCGATATAATCGAAGATCGGCCCGGGAAGCCGCCGTTTGGCCATGCGCCGGAAATCGTGAAAATTATAGCAGTCTGTAAGGCGCATCTGTTTGCTCGACCCGTTAAGTTTTCGGGCCGCAACCTAAAGCACGATTCGAAACCTTGCCAAGGCTTGATCGTGCAATTTGCGACCTGTTGGATGGATATTGCCGCTTGGGTGGTCTGCAGGCGGAAGGTGATCTGCGGCGTTCCCCCGCCTGTGCCTCGGCGCGGCATTCTCCAACCTCCCTCATCCTGAGGTGCGTAGCCCGCAGGGCGAAGCCTCGAAGGACACGCCGCAGCGATGCTCCTTGCATGCATCGACCGCCAGCGCACCCGCCCCGCCCTTCGAGGCCCCTCCGGGGTGCCTCAGGGTGAGGCTCACTTGAACGCCGCGCCATATTCTGCGGTACCGCTCAATGCTGTGCGACAGGATGAGCCCCACCAGCTTCTTCGGAGATTTCAATGCGCTTCAGGCCCTTCCTCGGCACGATCGTGTGCGGGAGCTCGATCGCCGAAGCAAGACCGAGCCCTGCCAGCAGCCGAATGAAATGCCAGCCGAGGTCCAGCTGTCCCGGCTCGATGCCGAGCCGGGCCGATTCCGGAAAGGCATGATGGTTGCCGTGGAAGCTCTCGCCGAAGGTCACCAGCCCGAAACGCGGCAAATTATATCCCTGCACCGCGACGTCATCGACGCTCCAGCCTTGATGGCCGTTGCGATGGGCGAAATGGCCGACCAGCCAGTGCCCGGTCAGCGACACCGATATCCTGACGGCAATCCCCCAGACCAGCCACGGCAGCCCGCCGAGAGCGAAGAGCAGGAGTCCCAAGGGAATTTGCTGCGCCATCCATGTCGCCTCCAGAAGGCGATAGAAGCGGTCGCCCCGCTCACGCTCTTCAAGGACGAAGCGCGGCGGCCGGTCGAGCGCCACGGCGCAATGCATCTGCCAGAAGGCGTCGACGAAGAACGATCGCCGATGGGCATAGAGGTCATGGCAGTCTCGTTGCCGCTGCGCCCAGTCGCGAATGTCGTGGGCGTAGATCATGCCGAAGGGACCGGCCATGCCGACCAGCGTGCCGAGATAGACGAGCAAATGCTCGAGCCAGATCGGAGCGCTGAATGAACGGTGAATCAGCAGCCGGTGCATGCCGACCGAATGACCAAGGCAGATCGTGATGGCGGTCGATAGAACAAAGACGGTCACAGCGCTCCAGCTGAAGGTCAGCGGTCCGCCCACGATGGCAATCACGGTCATGGTGGTGATCCAGATCGACTTTGCGGGCATCCAGACCACACGGCCCTTCACGGGATCACTGCCATTGTCGATCATGCGTCCGGTGGAAATGCTGCGCATGCAAAACTCCTCGCATCGGGCCCATTCTCCAGTTGAACAGCGCCCGCCAATCCATTAATTAAGCAATTACCTAATTACTTTGCGCCAATGAAAATAATTAAGCAATACGTTAATTGCTTAATTATGCGCGGCGACGTTTTGGCGCGCAGGCATGGAGACGGAACTTGGAAGACGAGACTTTCAACGACATTTCAGAAAGCAGCTCCGTCGGCGCCGCCCAGCGGGTGTTCCACGCACTTTCCAGCGCGCCGCGGCGGAAGATCCTCGCTTACCTCTCGGCATCGGGGCTGACCGCGGGCGAGATCGCCGACCGCTTCAGCATGTCGAAGCCAGCGGTTTCGCAGCATCTTTCCATCCTGGAAACCGCAGGACTGATCAGACGGGAGAAACAGGGCCAGTTCGTGCACTATTCCCTGATCGAGAACAATCTCGTCAATACGCTCAACGGCTTCGTGCAGGAGGTTTGCCCGATCGGTCGGCCGATCAAGAAGGAAAGTCAGGCGCGTGCGCGCCGGAAAGAACTGCCCTGATTACGAATTTGCGGCATCTCCCGACCGGGGAAACCGGGAAATGTTCGGCGTGAGGGGGCGCGCCCTTCGTGCTGTGAAGAGCGCAGCCTCGATCAGGGAACGATCAGCGTTCCGATGCCGTGCTCGGTGAAGATCTCGAGCAGGACGGAATGGGCGGTCTTGCCGTTCAGGATGACGACGCCCTGGACGCCGGCCTTGATCGCGTCGATGCAGGTCTCGACCTTCGGGATCATGCCGCCGGAGATCGTGCCGTCGGCGATCAGCGCACGCGCTTCGGCGACGGAAAGCTCCTTGATCATCTGGCCGTTCTTGTCGAGAACGCCGGGGACGTCGGTCAAAAACAGCAGGCGAGTGGCGTTCAGCGCCCCGGCAATGGCGCCGGCAAACGTGTCGGCGTTGATATTATAGGTCGCGCCGTCGCGGCCCGGGGCGACCGGGGCGATGACCGGGATCATTTCGGAGCGGGCAAGCAGATCGAGCAGCGTGCGGTCGACCTCGACCACCTCGCCGACGAAACCGAGGTCGAGCACGCGCTCGATGTTGGAATCCGGATCCTTGATGGTCTTGCGCGCCTTTTCGGCGAAGACCATGTTGCCGTCCTTGCCGCAAAGGCCGATCGCCCATTCGCCGGTCTGGTTGATGAGCGCGACGATTTCCTTGTTGATCGAGCCGGCGAGCACCATCTCGACGATCTCGACCGTCTTCTGGTCGGTGACGCGCAGCCCGCCTTCGAATTTCGATTCGATGCCCATCTTGTTCAGCATGGCGCCGATCTGCGGACCGCCGCCATGAACAACGATCGGGTTGACGCCCGACTGCTTCAGAAGCGCGATATCACTGGCAAAGGCCTTGCCGAGTTCGGGATTGCCCATGGCGTGACCGCCGTATTTCACGACGATCGTCTTGTTTTCATAACGTTGCATGAAGGGCAGCGCCTGGGCGAGAAGACGTGCCTGGATTTCGCTTTCGGACTCGTTCATGGGGACCCCGCAGGAATTGATCGCGGCCTTTTATCGCAACTTTCCGACAGAGGGAATAATCCAGAGCGCAATAGTTTTTCGTATGTGGCACGGAGACCGAGCGTTCGGCTCGGTCGTACGGCATAAGCACGATATGAGGAACGGCATGCAAGGCGATGAGATCAAGGACCTGATCGGCCGCGTCGCGCTCGGCGACCGCACGGCATTCGCTGCCCTCTACAACCAGACCGCACCGAAACTTTTGGCAATCTGCCTGCGTATCTTGAAGGACCGCGGGGAAGCCGAGGAAGCGCTGCAGGACGTCTATATCAGCATCTGGCAACGCGCCCGCAGCTTCCAGGCGGCCTCGGGCTCATCCTCGGCCTGGCTTTCGGCAATTGCCCGCAACCGGTCGATCGATCTGCTGCGCGCGCGCAAGCCCATCGCCGACGAACTCGACAGCGCTTACGATCTTGCCGATTCCGCGCCCGACCCGGAAAGGCAGACAGTGACGAAGGATGAAGGAAGGCGGATTGACACCTGCATGGAAGAGTTGGAAGCTGATCGTGCGGTCGCGGTGAAACGGGCTTATGTCGAAGGGCTGAGCTATCAGGAACTGTCCGATCAGTTCGGAGTTCCGCTGAACACGATGCGGACCTGGCTCAGACGCAGCCTCTTGAAACTGAGAGAGTGCATGGAACGATGACATCGCCCGACAAAAGCAAGGGAGACCGCTCCCGAGACGAAGTTCTCGCCGGCGAGTACGTGTTAGGCGTCCTGTCGCTGCAGGACCGCCGGGTGGTGGAAGAGCGCATGCGCCACGATCGCACATTTGCGGCGATCGTCAGCCGTTGGGAGGCCAATCTCTCCGCCTTCAACGACGAATATGACGGCGTCGCGCCGAACCGCGAAACCTTCAAGCAGATCGAGTCCCGGCTGTTCGGCGATGCCGGCAAGCCCGCATCCTTCTCGCAAGGACTGTGGAATTCTGCGGTTTTCTGGCGCTCGCTGGCCTTCGCCTGCATCGTCGTCGCCGTCAGCGCCGTCATCTTCGCCTCCGGCGTTGTGCCGCAGCCGCAGGGGCCGACACCGCTGGTGGCTGAACTTGCGGGCCAAAACAGCACGATCAATCTCCGCGCGTCCTACGAGCTGCAAAGCGGCCGGCTGAAGATCGTGCCGGTCGCTGCCGGCAAGCCGGAGGAGAAATCGCTGGAACTCTGGCTCGTGCCGGGCAGCGGCTTGGCGAAATCGCTCGGCGTCTTCCAGCCCGGCGAAAGCGGTGAGCTCATCATTCCCGCCGAACTGCGCAACCATGTCACGGATGGCGCAACCCTTGCCGTCAGCCTCGAACCCTTCGGCGGCTCGCCGACCGGACAGGCGACCGGCCCGATCGTCGCAAGCGGCACGGTGCACCGGCCATAAACAGGCGCCGGCCGCAAAATCATTTTCTCCTGTCTGAAACTCTTCGGCGCGGACCTCCGTAGTTCGACATGTCCGGACGACGCGCAGGCATAAAGCCCCGCGGATGGTGTCCGGTGAGGAGAAAATCATGATCAAGTCCCTAGTGCGCGGTTTCGCGCTCGCCACCGTCCTTTCCGCTGCCGCCTTTGCCGCCGCCAAGAACCCGATCGTTGGCGGCGCGGCGATGTTCGACAGCAAGAACATCATCGAAAACGCCATGAATTCCAAGGATCACACGACGCTGGTTGCTGCCGTCAAGGCCGCCGGCCTCGTCGGCACACTCGAGGGCAAAGGCCCCTTCACCGTCTTTGCGCCGACCAATGAAGCTTTCGCCGCCCTGCCGAAAGGCACGGTGGAGACGCTGTTGAAGCCGGAGAACAAGGCGACGCTGACCAAGGTCCTGACCTGCCACGTCGTGGCCGCCGATGCGATGGCCAAGACCGTCGCCAAGATGATCAAGGCGGATGGCGGCGAACACGACATCAAGACCGTCGGCGGCTGCGTGATCAAAGCCCGGGAAGATATGGGCAAGATCACCCTGACCGACGAAAACGGTGATGTCGCGCATGTGACGATCGCCGACGTCAAACAGTCGAACGGCGTCATCCACGTCGTCGACAAGGTGCTGCTGCCGAAGATGTGAGTGTGTGTATCGGCAGAGGGCGCGCTCTTCGGGCGCGCCCCAAACCAACTGCGAATGGTGCCCTGCGTCTAGCGTTTCCGTGAATGTGGCGCCGGCGCCACTCACACGGCTATTGGGCCGCTTCGACTCTTGGGAAAACGAGCGAGACACTCATGCCAGTGCCGGGGGAAGAGCTTACCTCGATCTCGGCGCGGGCGTTTTGTTTCAGGGATTGGATGATCATTGCGCTCAGTTTTCCGGGGTTCGGCCAGGCTGCATCCTGAGGAAGACCGACCCCATTATCGGCGACGGTGATCCTGCATCCGGTGTCGCTGACGACACAGCGCAGAGTGATCTCTCCGCTATCCCGCCCTACGAAGGCATGCTTGAACGTATTGGTCAGGAGCTCGTTGATGACGAGTCCGGCAGGCATCGCCACGTTCACAGAAACCGGCCAGGTGTCCACCTTCATGTCGAGCCGGATGCCTTCCACAGCGTGGGCGGCCATGACCGACGCGGCGATCTGGCTCACATAGCTGCCGAGATCGATCATCGCGCCCTTCTCTTCGTCCGACAGTGCGCGATAGAGGAGAGCCAAGGCTTCAATCCGCCCCGCAAGACGTGCAAACCGCTCGCTTTCCTCGTTCTTTTGAGCATTACGCGCTTCCATTCGGATCAGCGCCGTTATCATCTGCAGATTGTTCTTCACGCGATGCTGAAGTTCTCGAAGAAGGATATCCTTCTCGGCCAGCAGCTCGCTGAAGCTCTGGCCATCCGTCACCTCATTGCGGGCAGCAAAGGCGACCAGACGAAAAAGCGGGATGTCATCATCGTTGACGATCGTGTTCGACCACACGTCGATAATCACATTGCTTTCGGGTTCTGCCACGAGCGAGAAGGCGCCAATATATTCCTCCGCCGTGGTTACAGCGGCTGTAAGCGTTGCATCGCCGGAGACTGCAGTACAATTCACCTCAATGTCCAACCAGCGCTTTCCCTCCACCTGTGTGGCGGTGAGCGCGGTCAGCCGTTCGAATTCGAGGTTGACGTAGATTAGCTTCTCACAGGTGCCGAGCTCGGACACCGCCACTGCAAACGGAACATGATCGAGAAAGTGTCGAAACCGGTCGTCGTCGAGGGCTTCGGCAAGATGGGGCAGGTTGCCGACGCCTTCTGGCGAAAGGGCTTCGTCTTTGCTGTCAGTCATGAATGATTTCTCGCGGACGCCGCTGCTCTTCAACAGCATGAGATCAAGCGTTGCTGCAAAAACTGCGATGGCGCAAGCACAATCGATGTCGCATGTCTAAACAGCCCGTGTCCAAATGCGCAGCTGGCGGGGATCTCGAAGCTGCCGTGAACGCGACGGTCGACGTGACTGGCGGCAGGCCCCTGCTGGCCGCAAGGTCATGCGTCAGCGTCAGTCGCGAGCTTATGCCCGGTCATAGGTGAATGAGGTTAGCAGCGTGGTGACGAAATTGCTGGCCCTTTCTTTGACCAGAAGTTCGGTCCACTCATCCGTCCCGCGCAGCCGCAAATCCGTATAAATACTGTCCACGGCGGCCTCTTCTATGCGCTTGATATGGGACTTGAAGGACGCCTCGCCGCCGCCATGATACATATCTCGGATAACCATGCGCAAAATCTCCTGGATAGCGATCTGCCATGCTGTATTGATCGACTGAAGTTCGTTCGCATCCTCTGCCATTGCGGCGTCCTTTGGTATGAGTGAACTGTCAGCACGGCTCTGCCCGTGCCTGTCGACGCCTCATTGAACCCGCGAATGCTGCCTTTTGAAAGTGGCGTCGGGAGAGGGCGATGCGGCGCGGTTCGTGCACGAGAGGATATTCGACGCAGCAACGGCATACCACGTCTCCGGGCCACCTGCATCGGGCTCGGTCGCGACCGCTTGCCGGTGATCAGCAGGCTTTGGCGCGTTTCGCAAGAAGAGCAGACGTCGCCGAGGCGCGGTCGTCGCGTTGCTTCGCAAGCCGTGCTTCCCGCAACCGCAAGGTCTTTGCCTGTTGCGACTGGACGCGGGATTCCAGCTCTTCCATCGCTTTATTCTTCGCGAAAAACTGGGACTGGATGTTGCCGAAGGCGATCTCTGCCCGCTGGCGGGATTTGCTGTATGTTTCTGTCATTTCTTCTCCGATATTGAAGGCTCGGCTGGGAGCGAAAACAAAAAGGCCAGGCAGATTGCCCGGCCTTGAATAAATCGGTGCTTCCGGCAATGCCGGTACATCCGCGGTCAAAGGGAAGCAGATACCGATTTAAGCCTTCTGGAGATTGCAAGCGGACATCTTGCCCGACTTGTGGTCTCGCTCGAGATCGAAGCCGATCTTCTGGCCTTCGACGAGTTCGCGCATTCCGGCGCGCTCGACGGCGGAGATATGAACGAAGGCGTCAGTGCCGCCATTGTCCGGCTGAATAAAGCCGAAGCCCTTGGTGGAGTTGAACCATTTAACTGTGCCAGTGGTCATGATGAACCCTTTCATAGCAATATTGAAGAACCGCAGCGCAAAGGCGATGCGGATGGTGATAGCGATTTTTGAAAGGAAGTTCGTTCAGGCCGCGGTGCTAATCGCGCGATAACCAAGCCAGCAAGCAAAATTCGATAAGCACTATATAGGTCACCTAATCCGGCTCGTCAACTTTTAGTTTTCCGCTTGACCGTGAAATAAACTTTTAGCTGTTTCGGTGAGTGCAATAAAGGTCGGGTCATTATTTCCAGTTCGCGATGCCGACCGTTTGCGCGATCGCCTGGCGCAGATCATCGAGCCCGTCGCCCTTTTCGGACGAGGTGGAGAGCACGGCGGGATAGGCGGCCGGCCGCTTGCGGATCTTGTCGGCCGTTTCGGAGAGCAGCTTCGGCACGGCCGGTGCCTTGATCTTGTCGGTCTTGGTCAGCACCAGCTGATAGGAGACGGCGGCCTTGTCGAGCAGGGTGAGCACGTCCTCGTCATTCTTCTTGATGCCGTGGCGGCTGTCGATCAGCACGTAGACGCGCTTCAGCGTCGCGCGGCCGCGCAGGTAATCGAAGACAAGTTTGGTCCACTTGTCGACCTGCTCCTTCGGCGCCTGCGCGTAGCCATAACCCGGCATGTCGACGATCGCCATCGGCGGCAGGTCGCCGCCTTCGCCGGAATAGCCGTCCGGGACGAAATAGTTGAGCTCCTGCGTGCGCCCCGGCGTGTTTGAGGTGCGCGCCAAGCCCTTCTGGCCGACCAGCGCATTGATCAGCGACGATTTGCCGACATTCGAGCGGCCGGCAAAGGCCACTTCCGACGGTCCCTCCGGCGGCAGGAAGGTGAGCGACGGGACACCGCGGATGAAGATCCAGGGGTGGCCGAAGAGCGGCTTTTCGGTTTCGGGCATGCGGGCTCGGCAATCCTAGGGTTCGGTCTTCTGTCGGCTTCGTGGTTTTACGGGCGGATGTCAAGCTTTCAGGCGGCCCGCATCGCGCTTCGCGGGCCGACTAGAGCATGATGCCGAAAAGTGTAGGCGGGTTTCGTCCTGTTCTTGAAATGAAAAGCCCCGCCGGAGCGGGGCTTGAGAGCATCATTTCGATGGCGCCGTTTTTCGTCGGAACAGGCCCTTGAGATTGTCGAAGAGTTCGATCCTGACGCCATGGCGCCTCATGATCACCGACTGCTGCAGCACCGAGAGCGTGTTGTTCCAGGCCCAGTAGATGACGAGGCCGGCCGGGAAGCTTGCCAGCATGAAGGTGAATACCAGCGGCATCCAGTTGAAGATCATCGCCTGCGTCGGATCGGGCGGCGTCGGGTTCATGCGCATCTGCACGAACATGGTGACGCCCATGATCAGCGGCCAGACGCCGAGATGCAGCAGTGCCGGCGCTTCGAAGGGCAGCAGGCCGAACAGATTGACGATCGTCGTCGGATCCGGCGCCGAAAGGTCCTGGATCCAGCCGAAGAACGGTGCGTGCCGCATCTCGATGGTGATGTAGATCACCTTATAGAGCGAGAAGAAGATCGGGATCTGCAGCGCCACCGGCCAGCAGCCGGCGATCGGGTTGATCTTCTCTTCCTTGTAGAGCTGCATCATCGCCTGCTGCAGCCCCATGCGGTCGTCGCCGAATTTCGTCTTCAGCTCTTCCATCTTCGGCTGCACGCGCTTCATGTTCGCCATCGACGCATATTGCTTGCTGGCGAGCGGGAAGAACACCAGCTTGACGACGATGGTCGTGCACAGGATCGCCACGCCGAAATTGCCGAAGAAGCGGAAGAAGAAGTCCATCAGCTTGAACATCGGCTTGGTGATGAAATAGAACCAGCCCCAGTCGATCAGGCGGTCGAACTTCGGGATCGAATAGGACGCTTCGTAGCCGTCGATGACGGGCACTTCCTTGGCGCCGGCGAAGACGAGGTTCTTGAGCTCGACCGACTGGCCCGGCGCGACGGTGAAGGCATCGTCCTTGTAGTCGGCCTGATAGCGCGGCTGGCCGTCGGCGAAATGCGAGAAGCGCGCTTCATAGGCCGAGGTCTGCGGCGGGACGATCGTCGCCGCCCAGTATTTGTCGGTGATGCCGAGCCAGCCACCGGTGGACTTGGCCGGCTGCACGGCTTCCTCCTCGACGGCGCTGTATTTGGTTTCGATGAGGCCGTCCTCGCCGATGACGCCGATGAAGCCTTCATGGAGAACGTAGACCGACGGGGTCGTCGGCTTGTTGTAGCGCGTGACCCGGCCGTAGGAGGAAAGCGAGGCGGGCGCCTGGCCGGCATTCTCGATCTTGTCGGTGACGCTGAACATATAGCGGTCGTCGACGGAGATGGTGCGGGTAAAGGTCAGGCCCTTGTCATTGGTGTAGGAGAGCGTCACCGGCGTCTTTTCGGTGAGCTTGGCGCCCTCAGGTACCGTCCAGAGCGTCGTCGGACCCGGAACTGCGCCCGTCGCGTCGCTGCCGATATAGCCGAGTTCGGTGAAGTAGCCGTCCTTGGTTTCGGCCGGGCTGAACAGGGTGATGATCGGGCTCGAGTCGTCGACGGTCTCGTGATAGCCCTTGAGCTTCAGGTCGTCGAGGCGGGCGCCGGCAAGGTTGATCGAGCCGGAAAGCGCAGGAGTATCGATGGCAACGCGCGGCGTTTTAGCGAGCGCCTGCTCGAGCGTCGCCGTCGCGGCCGCCTGGCCGGAAGGTGCCGAACCGCTCGTCTGGGCCGGGGCCTGGCCGCCTGCCGCGGGCTGCTGGACCTGCTCGGTCTGCTGCTGTGCCTTCTGGGCTTCCTGTGCCTTCCGCTGGGCCTCGATGCGCGGATTCATATAAAGAAACTGCCAGCCGAGGACGATCAGCACCGAGAGAGCGATCGCAATGAAGTAATTGCGGTTGTTTTCCATCATACGTTCCTGGGGCGTCCGTCTCCGGAGCGCCGGTGTTTCGGCCTGGTTTCCACGCGAAGCTTCAGCTCCGCGGCCAATTCCTGGAAGGACGCCTTAAGCACGTCCCTGCGCGCGACAACCACATAGTCGTGTCCGGGCTGCATTGCAAACCCCGCATGAAGCCGCACCGCCTCTTTCAGGCGGCGGCGCATGCGGTTCCGTTCGACCGCGTTGCCATGTTTTTTGGTGACTGTAAAACCGACGCGGGCTTGGCTGTCGGGTTCCCTCCGGTCGAGAACTTCGAGGAGGAAGAGGCCGCCGCGGCGTTTTTCGCCTTCGCGGACGGCAAGAAACTGCGGGCGGTTTTTCAACCGCCCGACAGTGTATTTCTGTTCTTTGGTCGTCAATTCGCCCGCCATCTCTTCTCGGGCAACCCGGCCTTAAGCCGAAAGACGCTTGCGGCCCTGCGCGCGGCGGGCAGCGATGACCTTGCGGCCACCCTTCGTGGACATGCGCGCACGGAAGCCGTGGCGACGCTTGCGAACAAGCTTGGATGGTTGGTAGGTACGCTTCATTTATTTAAACACCGCGGAGTGCGGCCCTTCTTGAATTTGCATGATGCAAGGAGCGTTGTTTTTCGAACGGGCGGGCCATGAAAGGCTTGAATGACCGGACGTGCGGCGGCTTATACGGATGAAGCCCGGCAAAGTCAATTATACCCGAGAATTTCACTTGCGCGGCCGGCGCCGACTGCGGTTTTCGCATTGTGGTGTTAATAAATTCGCTGCGCTCCGAGAAGTTGTACTTCGCTCCCGGATCGGCTCGATCGCCTGAGTTTTCAATAGTTTGAAGCCGCATGGGATGATTGGATCTGCAATATGTCCTGCACATAATCGTAAATACTGGAAATCTAACTTTAATCAATTTCGCCGATATTCAGCGCATCGGCTGGGGGAGTTGCTTTCCAGGCTGTGGTATAGCTAGGAGGCATCGCATTGAAGATCCGCGGGAAAATTAATCTGCTGGTGTGCGTGATGGGCGCGGTGGCGCTTCTGATCGGCGCAACGGCACTGTCCGCCATGCATGAATACAGCCGCAATCTCACGGCGTACGAGCACGCCGCCGCCCGCGCCTATGCCGGCGAACGCCTCAACCGTTTCGTCACGGCCGTCGTCATGGAATCGCGCGGTATTTACGCGGCGAAGTCGATCAAGGATACGCCGAATTTCGCCAAGGGCCTGATGGCCGGCCTCGACGAAATCGACAAAGTTATCGCAGGCTGGGCGCCGCTCGTGCCCGAGGCCGAAAAGGAGAATTTCGCCAAGCTGGTCGCGCGTGCCGCCGAATTCCGCACCTTTCGCACGGAAACGGCCCGCCTCGGCACCGAGGTCGGCCCCGAGGCCGCCAGCGCCCAGGGCAACAACGAGGCCAATCGCGCCAACCGCAAGGCATTCCAGGCCGAGATCGACGTGGTCGTCGCCATCGACAAGGCAGAGCTTCAGACCGTCAGTGATGAGATCGAGAGCTTCCGCTCCTGGGTGTTGATGCTCGTCCTCGGCATCACCGGCATCGGCATCGCGGTCGGCGTCGGCATGGGCTTTTATATCGGCACCAGCCATCTCAGCCGCCCGATCAAGCGCGTCACCCATGCGATCAAGGAGGTCGCCGACGGCAATTTCGACGCCGAGGTTCCCTTTGCCGGCCGCAAGGACGAAATCGGCGAGATGGCCGCCGCGGTCGCGGTCTTCAAGGAGAACGGCCTGGCCGTCAAGCGCCTGAACGCCCAGGAAGCGGCGATGCGCGCCAAGAGCGACGACCTGCAGTCGAGCATGTCGGTCGTCGTTGCCGCGGCTGCGGCAGGCAATTTCAGCCACCGCATCGACAAGGATTATCAGGACGAGAACCTCAACCAGTTCGCCGGCAACATCAACACGCTGCTGTCGAGCGTCGATGCCGGCATCGGCGAGACCCGTCGTGTTATCGCAAGCCTTGCCGAAGGCGATCTCACCCAGACGATGAACGGCAGCTTCCAGGGCGCCTTCGCCGAGCTGCAGCAGAATGTCAACAACAGCTTCGTCACCCTGCAGGCGACGATGCGCGAAGTGCGCGAGACGACGGAAGCGATGAACGGCAACACGGCCGAGCTGCGCAATGCCAGCGACGACCTGTCGAAGCGCACCGAACAGCAGGCGGCCGCCCTCGAGCAGACTTCCGCCGCGCTCGATCAGATCACCGCCGTCGTGCAGAATTCCACCGAGCGGGCGCATGAAGCGACCGTCATGGTGTCCGAAGCCAAGGAAAATGCCGGCCGCTCCGGCGTCGTCGTGCGCAATGCCGTCGAGGCCATGGGCCGCATCGAACAGGCCTCGCGCGAGATCAGCCAGATCATCAACGTCATCGACGAGATCGCCTTCCAGACCAATCTTCTGGCGCTGAATGCCGGTGTCGAAGCGGCGCGCGCCGGTGAGGCCGGCAAGGGTTTTGCCGTGGTCGCCCAGGAAGTGCGCGAACTTGCCCAGCGCTCGGCAACGGCCGCCAAGGATATCAAGGCGCTGATCACCAAGTCGGGCGACGAGGTGCAGGTCGGCGTCAAGCTCGTCCAGGCGACCGGCGAGGCGCTTTCGGAAATCGGCACCCGCGTCATCGCCATCAACGATCATATCCATTCGATCGCCACCGCCGCAGTCGAGCAGTCGACCGGCCTCAAGGAGGTCAACACCGCCGTCAACCAGATGGATCAGGTGACGCAGCAGAATGCCGCGATGGTGGAGGAAACGTCCGCCGCCACCCACAGGCTTTCGGCCGAAGCCAACGGGCTGGTGCACCTCATCGCCCGCTTCAAGCTGTCGGATGGGGCAGCACCCGTGGCGCTCGTCCGCAACGAGCCGCACCGGCAGCCGGTCGCCTCCCCCGCCCGCCGGGCGATCGCCAAGGTCGCCCGCGCCTTCGGCGGTGGCAATGCGGCCGTGGCTGAACAGAGCTGGGAAGAGTTCTGATCCTTACTAATCACTCTCCATTTTAACGCCGCCTCCGGGCGGCGTTAGTTTTTCTGCCCGGTCCGTGCTGGGCAAAGACCCCGCCCCAAACCCCTCCCCACAAGGGGGAGGGGCTTAACCTGTCGCACCGGCGCTTCCCACTTCATCGTCTCATCCGCGGAAAGGCTGATATTTGCTGCGCGGGCGCCGCAAATTAGTCCCTCCCCCTTGTGGGGAGGAGTTGGGGAGGGGCCTTCCTTCTCCCGGCCGGGCGTTTTCTTTGTGACGACGTGACGCTGATCGCAAAGATTTGAAAGCGGAGCCTGTTGGTCTAATATAAGGCTCCGGAGCATGATGCCGAAAAGTGTAAGCGGTTTTCGGACGACATCATGCTCTAGCGGATGAGGGCGGCTGCATGCCGCTAATCGGGCGAGACTCACATGCCGGTTCGAAACCAGGGCAACGATCCTTCGGTAGACATCCCGGCGGCCGGCGAGGCCGCCAAGGGGCGGTGCCCGTCTGCCGGCATGTTCGGCGGATTGTCCGGGAAGCTGCTCTGGCTCACCGTCTTCTTTATCATGCTCGCCGAAATCCTGATCTTCTTTCCCTCGGTCGCCAGCATGCGCATGCGCTGGCTGCAGGACAGGCTGAACACGGCCGCCGCCGCCGCCATCGTCATCGATGGGCTGCAGCCGATCGAGCTGCCGCGTGCGCTGCAGAAGGAGACGCTGGAGGCGACCGGCACCAAGGCGATCGTGCTGCGCAAGGAAGGCACCTCGCGGCTCCTGGCGACAACCGACATGCCGACCTCGGTCGACGAATCCTATGATCTGACCGACGTGCCGCCGCTGACGGCGATCCGCGACGCGCTCGACACCTTGATTTTCGGCGGCAGCCGGATGATCCGTGTCTATGGCCCCGTCGGCGAAACCAAGGTCGGCGTCGAGGTGGTGATGAAGGACCGGCAGCTGCGCACGGCGATGTTTGCCTATTCCCGCAACGTGCTGCTGCTGTCGGTGCTGATCTCGCTGTTCACGGCGACGCTGATCTTTTTTGCGATCAACCGCCTCCTTATCGGCCCGATCCGCCGGCTGACCGGCAGCATGCAGCAATTCTCCTCAGATCCCGAAAACCCGGCCCATGTCTATATCGGCGACGGCGGCCGCGACGAGCTGGCGGTCGCCGGCCGCAATCTCACCTCGATGCAGATGGAGCTGCAGAAGACGCTGAAGCAGCAGAAGAACCTGGCGGCCCTCGGTCTGGCCGTTTCCAAGATCAATCACGACATGCGCAATATCCTGGCCTCCGCGCAGCTGATGTCGGACCGGCTGGTCGATGTCGATGATCCGATGGTCAAGAGCTTCGCGCCGAAGCTGTTGCGCACCATCGACCGGGCGGTCGGTTATACCACCGAGGTGCTGTCCTACGGCAAGGCGAGCGAATCCGCCCCGCGCCGCCGCCATGTCCGGCTGCTGGAGCTGACCCAGGATGTCAGGGACATGCTGGCGATCGATCCGCAAAGCGGCATCGAATTCATCGAACAGTTCGCTGCCGATCTCGAGGTCGATGCCGATGGCGAACAGCTCTTCCGGGTCATTCACAACCTCTCGCGCAACGCCCTGCAGGCGCTGACCGCGCCGGGCGAGGGCGGCCCGGGCGCTGTCAGGCGCATCACCGTTTCCGCCCAGCGCGTCGGCAGCGTCGTCAGCATCACGGTGGATGATACAGGCCCCGGCATGCCGCTGAAGGCGCGCCAGAACCTGTTTGCCGCCTTCCGTGGCTCGGCCCGTTCCGGCGGCACCGGTCTCGGCCTCACCATTGCCCGCGAGCTGGTGCTCGCCCATGGCGGCACCATCGCGCTTGTGGAAAAACCAACGGTCGGCACCCAGTTCCGCATCGAAATCCCCGATCGCCCGGTTTCGCTGGACGACTACCGCAACCGGACGCACAGCGAGAAGTGAGGGAATTTCACCCGCCGCGGCCGCAAACAGGCAAACGCGCGATTTTTTCAGAAATGCTCTTGCATTGTCCGAAAGGACCCTTTAGAGGATCGCCCACGCAAGCGGCACCGCCGCTTCTGCCACGCACCCGTAGCTCAGCTGGATAGAGCACCAGACTACGAATCTGGGGGTCAGGAGTTCGAATCTCTTCGGGTGCGCCATTTCCTTTTCATCATTGTCATTGGCCACGATAACTTACCTTTTTGGTCAGAAGCTTACCTTTTTTGCCAAAGTAAATTACCCTTGGCGCTCGAGACCGTTTGGACCTATCCAAGTCGGCAACCCGCGGGCAGTAACTCTGATGAAAACAGCGGCAATCCTCTGCTTCCTGACAGCGATGATATTTGTTGCCACGACATCGGCGCATGCTCAGGCGCCGGTCCAGAGCATCACCATAGAGCGCGGGCTGTGCCTTGGGATATGTCCCGTTTACCGCTTCAGCGTCAGCGTTGATGGGACCGGCCTGTTTGAAGGGCGTAAGTTCACTACTGCCCTTGGGAAGCACGGCTTTGTGGTCACCCCTGAGGCGTGGGCGGCCTTTCAATCGGCCTTGGCGCCCTATCGCCCCGTGGGCACCCAGGAGATCGTCCTCGGTCATCCGCAGTGCAAGCAGATGGCTACGGACCATCCGTCAGTGTCAGTGACCTGGGAAGGTGGAGGGCGTGTCGATCACCTCAGTTTTAATTTTGGCTGCCGCGATCCCGAGAACGAAACCATGGGGCGGGCCCTAGCGGACGCGCCCAATCTCCTGCCTGTCGCTGATCTGATTGAACGAATTCGTCTTGAAGATGGGGAGTTTCATGGCCGGAACTAAGATCTTTCGAGGAAAGATCAACGAAAGTGGTGAATCTTTCCGACATTGCGGGTGAACCGATAACAAATGGCTACCATGGGTGATGTCAGGTTAAACTCGCCAGGCACATTTTTGGGCAGATGCCGGGATCAGACGGCCACGCCTGCAACGGCCTTCCAATGTGCGATCGCTCCCAAGGCGATGCAGATGGACGGCGATGGCTGAGTGTTTCGAGTGAGGCGGCACGAAGAGATTTCGGACAGCCGCAAAGACGGACAGGACCACCGTCAATCCCTAGGCTCGGACGACGAGGCCGGCCCAGGCCGAACGGGAGATTTCCTCCATGGACGGGTTTTCGGTTTCATAGTCCTCCAGCAGCGTCAGAAACCAGCCGTGAGGAGACTTAAGGTCTTCGGGTTTCCGGAAGCCACTCTCGCATTCCTCGCAATGAGCGTAGAGCGTCCGATCGGTCAGGTCCTTTTGAAGATAGAGGCGACCCTGATGGTCGCATCGCGGGCAGGTTCCGACATAATAGAGCTGTGTCATCAGTAGCCGCCACTTCCCCCGTCGGCGCCACCGCCATCACCTCCGCTATCATGTGGGGAATAGCCGTCGCCACCGATATACTCGCCGCCGATATACGAAGCTGCGCCGCCAGCCAAAATCCTGCGGAGACGTTCCCGACGCGGCCAAATAAACAAGAGCAGCCCGAGCAAAGTGAGAAGGAAGACCGCGGCGATAACAACCTGCAATAACATTGACCTTTCCCAGATGCATGGTCGTGCGTAGCTATAACTAGAGTTGCCCCAGCCGCAATCCAACCCCATCTCGGAAACCCCGTGTGTGATGGCCCTGTGACCCTGCCCATTCGACTACGGTATGCGGTTCGGGGGCAGCCGGCACTTTAGGAGGTCCGACGCCCGCGCCTCCGCCCGTACGCGCGCTCTTGGAAACATTCATCCGCCAACGATTATGTAACGCTCATTCTCATCCAGTTCATCTGGGTCAACGTTAACGACCGACATAGAGCCGGTTGGGGAGACGAGGATGAAAGAATAGGGGTTGGCCGTTTCATCGTTCGCGATCAGCAACGGCGTTGCGAGCACCATCGCCAACGAGATGGCGATTTTCGAAATGCCCAGATTGGATGGTGGATCGACGTGGTAAACCTCGAAGTATTGTGAGAAAGCGCCTTCCGATTGTTCGTAGACGCAACATGTAATCAGGTCGTCTTTGATTTCCGTTATGCTATGGATGATCTTCACAGCATCATGCACAACGGAAAAAACGATCGCGAGGGCGTCGCGTAGCTGCTCGTCGCTGGCTTTCTTTTCTAGAGCCGCACCGAATAGAATCATTGTCTCTCTCCTCTATCCGGCGGCAACGGGACATAGGCACCGCTGCGTCTGTCCAGCCAATCGAGGTGAGATTTGCCGGCAGTGCGGAGATAGGCTGCGGCCTTGAGAAACAGCGGGTGGCGCAGATCCCGCTTTGTCAGAAGATGATACCCTTCCCCTTCTGTCCGCGTCATCATTGCCGCTCGTTCAGGTTCGTCGCTGTATGCACGCGCCAGAAAAGTCACCACCCCGTCTGTGAATTCAAACACGTCGTACTCGTAATGGTAATCGTAAAACCCCTCAACGTCAGGCTCAGATGCATCGATGTGATGCGACACTTCCACCCCCATCGGCCAAGCTGTATCGCCCCGCCTCAACAGGACCCTGGTGCGCCACAGGGCCACGCGGGCTCGGTAGAACAGCAGTTCAATCCGCAACAAATTCACAGGCCAGCAAGGTCTTCCCCGGCAGGCCATCACCTTCACGTGCCACGATCGAAACCTTTCCCGGACCGGCTAGACCCGGAGCAGGCTGTCGTTCTTCCGAGAGCTGTCGGGAATATCCCTTGCTGGAAGTGCCCAGTAGGTCCGATGTCTCTGGCTTCAGGTCGTATTTCGCTGCCAGCTCATCGGCGTGGAGACCCTCGATCAATATGCCGACGGCGGAGTTGGCGAAAAACACTTCGTTGCTTTGAAACCCGTCTTGGCCGATCTGTTGCGGGACCTTGTAAATTGCGGCACCAAGTGACGACGTCTCCGGCTTTGCGAGCTCTTCAGCGGCGTCGTAGACCGTGGACGCCGCCGTCAAGGAATAGGGTGGATTGCAAAGCGCGGCGTCATAAAAGATGCGATTGGATGGGGTTGCCATGGCACCGCCGACTTGCAACAGTGCGACTGCCACGCCTGCAGTCAGAGTTCCGCGATAATGTTTGCGATTGAGCATTGGTGAATTCCGTTGAACTGATGGTTGTGTGGCCGTGTTATACACGTCTATTACAAAGTGACGAGGCTCTTTTGTGCCGTTCACAAGAAACGCGACAGGGGGTGGAGTCGCGAGCCGCACGGTCGAGCTTCGAATTCGAATGGCGCCCAAGGGCAGCTATTTCCAGGGTTTCCTGAGCTACGTCGCATTGTGGATAAGACTCTGACGGCGGCTATTCAGGAAGGGGGCGTCTCCACCAGGATTTGGCCTTATCCGCGCAACATCTGGATCAGCGGATCGCGCGCTGCGACGCCTGTACCATTGCGTCCAGACGCCGCTGCAAAGCCGGCGGTTCGAACTCCATTCGCACCACGCTAAGCGCGTAGCACATCGCGGCCGTGAACGGCATCCAGCCTGGAGGGATACCTCCGTAAACGACTCTCAGGTCTGCGAGGAAGCAGTTGGTTGGACCAGATGCCGTTATCAGTGGTCGCAAAGGCATCAGAAGCTCTGGGGGGCGTGAGAATGGAACTTGGACCGCATGTTACTGCAAAACAGATCAGTCAGCGTCAGTGGCATAGCGGTGGAAACCAGGGTTTTGAAGTTCTCAACGCCGGCCCACAACGTCTCCGCAGCGTGTTGACGGTCTCCAATCGACATCACTTTCCCTTGCCGGACTTTCAGAACGGCGATGAAATCAGGTTCCCCGGCGCTTTGGTGTCGGCATTGCTTGATCGGTTTACAAAGCCAGGAGACGCCGTCTTCGATCCCTTTGTGGGCTTGGGAACGACGTTCTTTGTCTGCGAGCAGAGCGGCAGGCTGCCTTACGGGATAGAAGCCGACCGGCAGCGATATGAATGGGTCAGGGAACGCATCACGGCAAAGCATCATCTCATCTGCGGTGATAGCGCCGAGCTGGCAGCCTTCGATTTTCCCGAGATGGATTTTTGCATCACATCGCCGCCATACATGCCCCATTGGCATAAATGGAACCCGCTTTATAACGGCGATCCCGATTATGACGGCTACGATATCTATTTGAAAAGAATGCAGGAAATATTCGGCCGGATCTGCCAACGCATGAAGACGAACGCCCATCTTGTCGTTCAGGCCGACAATCTGACCAACGAACAATTCTCTCCGCTTGTCTGGGATCTGGGAAGAGCTTTGTCAGAGGTTATGACGCTCGAAGGGGAAATTATGGTGAATTGGTCTGAAGCAGTGGAAAGCGGCAACCGATTCACCCAGTGCCTCGTGTTCAGGAATACAGGCGGATGAAATCAAGTTTGCCGCGACGGTCGCTCCATCCTCTGCCCCAAGGCAGCGAAGCGAAAACTATTGAGCGGTCGGGAAGTCTCTCTCAAAGGCTTCCCTTTCTTTCTTCCCGTAGGCGGATGAGTAATAGCCGCTGCAGATCAGATAAGAGCACTCATCCGGGTCGCCCATTTCCCATCCCGGCAGGCAGGTGACCACGCGCTGGAATTTTTCGTTGCAAAGGCCGTGGTTTGCCAAGAGCCGCGGCTCGTTTCCGAAATACGCGCTTATGGCTTTCTGGCGAGTCCATGCAGGAACGACTTTCCAATCAGCGGCGCCGCCTTCAGCGCTGACATTGCCGGTCGCACAGAGCGACCAATTGGAAATCACGATCGGCTGATCGCAGGCAAAAGCCTGGACGGTGCTGCCCAGCAAGATCGAAACCAATGCCAGCAGCCGCTGACCATAGACCATCGCGCCCTTCTCCCTCATGCCGAACTTTCGCATCCTGGCCTCCAACCGTGTGCAATGACCTATCGCCCTGACGGGATCAGGTGACATCAAAAACGACTAAGATTATTTTCCTAGTTCATGAAACGTTCTTACGCTAGATTGCGCGCCGTTGCAACCATGGAATGTTGAATGTTGAAGAATATTGTAACGAGTAGCGATGTCGCCGCTTGCGCCGGTCCTTCCCTCCGCAGGCGTGAAAAAACGAGTTCTTCTGGCCACTCCCGCAAGGACGGGCTGGCAGCCGAGGCGAGGACCTGATGGCGGAATTCAGCCCTCGTGACAGGAGCCGCACCAGTGCCGGCAAGACGCGGTCGCTTGTGCGCAAACATACTGCGCCGCCGAGCGGCGGCGATGACGGCAGCCTTCGCTGGCAATGGTTGACGATCCAGCTGCTGGAATCGCCGGCGTTCACGTCACTGAGCGCGAATGCCAGCCGCGCCTTCTTCCGCATCATCATCGAGCACACCGCGCACGCCGCCCTGGCAAATGGCAGGCTCGTCGTGACCCATCCGCAGTTCGTCTCTTACGGCGTCACCGGCGAATATGTGGCCGACGCGCTGGATGAGCTGGCCTATAAGGGGCTGATAAAAGTTCGCCGCGGCCGGGCGGGAAACGGCGTCGCCCATCCCAATCGGTTTACGCTTACCTTCGTTGGCGACCATGAAGGTGCGCCGCCAACCGACGAGTGGAAGCGTTGCACGCCGGAGCGGTGCCGGAAGTGGTCGGAGGTCGACCGCAAGCTTGCCGCCGACAAACGCGGGCGGGTCGGCAGGAAGAAAAAACCGCCACTTCGGGATCCCGAAATTCCCCCGCTTCGGGATCCCGAAATTCGCCGCGCCTCGTGAGCGCTCGGGGCGAGGGAAGAGGCAATGATTTCAAAGCCGCAACCAATTTCGGGATTCCGCAGTGCTATATAGATTCTGGTGGGGAATTCCTCATCAGCCCGCAAGATCAAGCCAGAAGCTAGTAGAGCAGTTGCCTGCTGCCGGCATGCCTAGTTTCGCGCAACCTTGCTGGTGTATCCGCGAGCGTGACGATGTTTGACGCGCTTTCGGCCGGAGGAATGCATGGCGATGGGAATTTTTCGGGCTCTGGGCGCGGCGGCGATGATGGCGGTTCTTGCCGGCTGCGTCGATCATGCCAACGACCCGGTGCTGCTGGCCGTCGGCGTGCCGGTCAATCCGCCGGCCGTTGCACACGGCCTCTGCATGACCGACGGCAATGCGATGTATGACGAGGCGAAGCGCCAGTATGAGCTGCGCGCCCAGCTGACCGGATATGCGCAGGCTGATGCGCTCGAAGCGGAAACGACGGCGCGCGCCGCCGCTCATCGGCAATATGTCGCCTGCCTCTCCGGCCAAGGCTACCGCACATTATACGCGAATTGAGAACAGAGAATTCATATTTCCTGGCCGGGCTGTCGGCGCCCTTCGCCTGATTGCGGCTTTTCACAATTTATCGCGATAAGGTCACGCCGGATCGCCTGCAATCACGAGTTTTGGAAGCCGCGCGTGATCGCGGAACCCCGCCGGACGCAAAGGCATTTTCGCAGGGTAAATCCACGAAGGAGGGTTTATCATGAAAATATTCAGTCTTGTCCCTTTGACCACTACCCTTGGTATCCTTGTCGCCCTGGCGGCGATCGTTCCGGCTGAGGCCGCACCCGTTCCCATGCTTCGGCCGGCCATCGTCTCGCCGGCCCCGTCAGACGCGAAAGCAGTGCAATATAAGGCACATACCGGCACCTGGCACGGCTATCGGGGCTTTGCCACGGAACGTCCCGGCACCCGCCGCCATTCCGATGGCTATTGGTATCCGCTGGCCGCCTTCGGCGTCGAAGCCGGCACGACCGGCGCGATCATCCGCCAGCCCGTCAACAGGCCGGCGGCTCCGACAATGTGCAACCCTACGTTTTCGGGATCGATCGGGCCCGGCAGCATGCCCTGCGATAACGGCTATTGAGCCGGCAAAGGAAAGAGGCGGCGACGAGCCGCCTTTTTCTCGCTCGGGGCGCCGCTCACATGTTCGTGACCTCTGTTGCGGTGCGGTAGTATGTGACAGATCCGCTTCCTAACTCCTCGGCGTAAATTCCCTCACATCCTCCCAAGGAGACGATCATGATCTCGACGTTCAAGAGCGGCCTGGCGGCCGCGGCCCT
Source organism: Rhizobium sp. M10 (assembly GCF_002531955.1). Taxonomy (NCBI): domain Bacteria; kingdom Pseudomonadati; phylum Pseudomonadota; class Alphaproteobacteria; order Hyphomicrobiales; family Rhizobiaceae; genus Rhizobium; species Rhizobium sp. M10. Next base: position 195,531 of record NZ_NWTA01000009.1, read on the forward strand.
CGGCGCAATGCTCGGCCTTTCCTCGTTCTCGGCCGAAGCGGCTCCCCTCCAGTCGAGTGCGACGGAGCAGGGCGCGGTCAAGCAACCGGTTGTCCAGGAAGAAACCCCGGTGCAGCACGACAGGCGCACCACCGGTTCGATCGGCGAGCGCGGCCCTGGTACCATGGCTTCACCCTATATGATGAACCCGAAGAAGCCGCTGAACATGGATTGCAAGCTCGGCTTCAACCCGACAAGCAGCTCCAGCTGCAACTATTGAGCCTCGCGATTGGGCTGAGGGGCGGCTTCCGGGCCGCCCCTTTCCATGCGGACGGTGGCCGAACGGCGCCAGCCTTTCGCGCGAGCGCCCGCCATGTCAATGATGGCAAAAAGCCATGGATGCGCAAACAGGCCGGGCGCCGATTAAAAAAATCGTCGCAAACGCCGGCTCACACAGGCGATTGACGTCTCTGCCTTGGAATTGCCATGCTGGCCGCGATGGTCGCATTGATACTCAATTGAATTTCAGACAGGTGGAACAGACATGACCGCAAAGGCTGCATGCTCCGATTTCCTGCATTTTTTCCGCTCCTGGATCAGCAACCCGCTTCGGGTGGCGGCCATCGCGCCGTCGGGGGATTCCCTGGCCAGGATCATGACCAGCGAAATTGCCGCACTGGATGGGCCGATCATCGAGCTCGGCCCGGGCACCGGCGTGTTCACCCGGGCGCTGCTCGCCCGCGGCGTCAGCGAGGCGGATCTCACCCTGATCGAATATGGGCCTGAATTTATCGATGCGCTGCAGGCGCGTTTCCCGGCGGCGCGCGTATTGCAGATGGATGCCGCCCACCTAGCCCAGGCCGATATTTTCGAGGACGAACCGGTCGGCGCCGTCATCAGCGGCCTGCCGCTTCTGTCCATGTCGCCGCGCAAGATCGCCTCGATCCTTGCCGGCGTCTTCACTTATATGCGGCCGGGCGGGGCGGTCTATCAGTTCACCTATGGCCCGCGCTGTCCGGTGCCGCGGCCGATCCTCGACCGTCTCGGCCTGAAGGCCGTGCGCATCGGCGGCACGGTGCGCAACCTGCCGCCGGCCTCCGTCTACCGGATCTCCCGCCGCAAGCCGCTCGAGCTTTCCCGTGAGCGCCTGCGATACCGCGACAGCGACGCCGAAATCGACGTTGCCGCCTTTTCCGGCGAAACCGGCGCCTGAACAGCAGGCGTTAACATAGGAGCCTGGCATCCGCTCCGGCGTCGCTTTGACGCCATGTTTCCGGCGCCATCCCTGTTATGTCAGTGGCACCATCCTATATCTCAAGCGTCGCAGCGCCCGCATTGCCGATGCCGCGGCGACGGGCGGCTCACGACCAGCTTGCCAGCGCCAGGGCAGGGCGACAGTCGCGCTTCGAAAGCCGCTTCCAGCCGCTGCTACCGGGGGGGGCGGCAGGGTTCCGCCGTCCCGCAGACATCAAACCATTTCATTGACCAAGAGAGGAAAGATCATGGCCAGTTACAACGCAGCCAAGTCAGGCACCTTCAGGATCGGCGGCGAGATCGAGGTCAATCGTCTCGGTTTCGGCGCCATGCGCGTCACCGGCAAGGGCATCTGGGGCGAGCCCGAAGATCACGCTGAATCCATCCGCACGCTGAAGCGCCTGCCGGAGCTTGGCGTCAATTTCATCGATACAGCCGATTCCTACGGCCCCGACGTCTCCGAATGGCTGATCAAGGAGGCGCTGCATCCCTATGGCGGCAAGTCTGTCGTCGCCACCAAGGGCGGCCTGACCCGCCATGGCCCCGACATCTGGCTGCCGGTCGGCCGTCCCGAATATCTGATCCAGCAGGTGCATAAGAGCCTGCGCAATCTCGGGCTCGAGCAGATCGATCTCTGGCAGCTTCACCGCATCGATCCGAAAATCCCGGCCAGGGAACAGTTCGATGCGATCAGATCGCTGCTCGATGCCGGCCTGATCCGCCATGCGGGCTTGAGCGAAGTCTCCGTCGCCGAAATCGAGGCCGCCTCGAAACACTTCAAGGTCGCCACCGTCCAGAACCGCTACAATCTCGTCGATCGCACCAGCGAGGACGTGCTCGATTATTGCGCCAAGCACAATATCGGCTTCATCCCCTGGTATCCGCTGGCCGCTGGCGATCTTGCCAAGCCCGGCTCGCTGCTCGATACGATCGCCAGGAAGCACAATGCCGCGCCGAGCCAGATCGCGCTCGCCTGGGTGCTGAAGCGCAGCCCGGTGATGCTGCCAATCCCCGGCACGTCCAAGGTCAAGCATCTGGAAGAAAACGTCGCGGCCAGTCGACATCGCGCTCACCGACGAGGAGTTTTCGGCGCTGGATGCCGAAGGCCGGAAGCTGTTCAAGGCGGCTTGAGGGGACGACGGCAGCCGATGAGAGTGCGCTTGGCTTGCCCCTCACCCTAACCCTCTCCCCGTTTTACGGGGAGAGGGACGTGCCCTGCGAGAGGTTGGTGGGGAACGGAGAGGTCGCGGCATATCCCCTTCTCCCCGCGAGCGGGGAGAAGGTGGCGGCAGCCGGATGAGGGGCGCCCGTCGGCGATCAACGAGGCCACATTTTTCAGCAGAATTTGACCATCCGGTCAAACATGCCGCAAAATGAGGCGGCGATCTGTTATTTTAAGGGCAAGCATTGCGCTGAATGCATTGCTGCATTGCGGTATTTTCGCTATTCCCGATCAAATGAATGGGCTATCAATATCTCCGTAAGCAGCGCACTCCTCCTCCCAGCGCTCTTACATCGGACTGACAACACTCCTCCTCCCAGTTGTCAGTCAGGATCAAGAGCCTGGCGCACCTCCTCCCGCGCCAGGCTCTTTTCTTTTTCCGCTCAAGCTTTCCAGCGCATCCGGTTTGACTCGGCAGGCGTCGTCGGACTATTTGAATGGGCGCCGCCTGTCGGTGCGCGAACCGGTTGGAGTTTGATCATGATCGGCAAATGGCGCGCCTCGTATGCGGCCCTGACAGGTCTTCTGGCTGCAGCGCTTGTGCTCACCGGCTGTGGCGGCAGGCCGCTCGGCGTCATGCAGGCGGCCGGCACCGTGCCGCCCGGCACCTCGAAGGTCGATCTGCTCGTGGCGACGACACGCGCCCCCGACAACAATCCTGCGGTGCTTTTCTCCGGCGAGCGCGGCACGGGGCTTGCCGTCAACGCCGTCGATGTCTCCATCCCGCCGGATGCCAATCGCAAGATCGGCCAGGTGCAATGGCCAAGGCGGCTGCCGGCCGATCCCTTACGCGATTTCGTCACCGTTTCCGTCGATCCGCTCGAGGGCGAGCGGGCGGGCGAGACCTGGTTGAAAACCCATATGCCGAAGAGCCGCCGTGTGCTGATCTTCGTGCACGGCTTCAACAATCGCTACGAGGACGCCGTCTACCGCTTCGCCCAGATCGTCCATGATTCCCATGCCGACGTCGCCCCCGTCGTCTTCACCTGGCCCTCACGCGCCAGCATCTTCGATTACAATTACGACAAGGAAAGCACCAACTATTCCCGCGACGCGCTGGAGGAGCTGCTGACCCGCACCGCCGCCAACCCCGCCGTCAGCGATGTCACCATCATGGCGCATTCGATGGGCACCTGGCTCACCGTCGAAGCGCTCAGGCAGATGGCGATCCGCAACGGTCATGTGGCCTCCAAGATCAACAATGTCATCCTCGCTTCGCCCGATCTCGATGTCGACGTCTTCGGCCGCCAGTTTGTCAGCCTGGGCAAGGACAGGCCGCATTTCACCATTTTCGTCTCGCAGGACGATCGTGCTTTGGCGCTGTCGCGGCGCATCTCCGGCAATATCGATCGGCTCGGCCAGATCGACCCGTCGGCCGAGCCCTATCGCAGCAAGCTTGAAGCGGCCGGCATCACCGTTCTCGATCTCACCAAGCTCAAGGGCGGCGACCGGCTGAACCATGGCAAATTCGCCGAAAGCCCCGAAGTGGTGAAGCTGATCGGCGACCGGCTGATTGCCGGCCAGACGATCACCGATTCCAATGTCGGTCTTGGCGAAGCGGTCGGCGCGGTGGCGATGGGCGCTGCCCAGACCGCCGGAAGTGCCGTCAGCGTCGCCGTCAGCACGCCGATCGCCATCTTCGATCCGCGCACCCGCCGAAATTACGATGCCCAGCTGAAACGTCTCGGCCAGTCGATGGACAATACCGTCGGCTCGGTCGGCGACAGCGTCGGTGCCGGCCTGCCCGCAAGCCAGTAAAAATTCCCCCTCTAGGCATCGCCGTCGATGTGATATATCAGATTCGTGACGGCGCTCTTGTCTGCCGTGCGGGCGGGTGATGGCATGGCGGATGAGACGAAGAAGAGGGTTGTTGTTGTCGGCGCCGGCGTGATCGGCACCTCGATCGCCTTCGCATTGCAGCGGCGCGGCTTTGCGGTGACGATGGTCGACAAGGGTGAGCCGGGACGCGGCACCTCTTTCGGCAATATGGCAAGCATCGCGCTCGATTTTGCTGCCGGCTCCGGTCCTTCGACCTGGAGGAAAATGCCGGGCTGGCTACTCGATCCCGAAGGCCCGGTCTGGCTGCGGCCTTCCTATGCAGCGAGAATCCTGCCCTGGTTTCTGCGCTTCCTCGCTGCCGGCCGCCCGTCGCGCCTCAGAGAAATCGAAGATGCCGGCATGAGCCTGTCGCAGCGCGCGCTCGGCGATTTCAGGGAGATGCTGCAGGCGATCGGCGCCTCCGAACTGATGACGGAGGAGGGGTGTCTGGCGATCTACGAGACCGAAGCGGAATTTGCCGCCGACCGCGGCCATCTTGCCATGATGCAGCGTTACGGCTTCGAATTCGAGGTGTTGAGCAACGGCGCCATCCAATATTATGAGCCGGCTCTTTCGCCTGTCATCGCCAAGGCGGTGCTGCTGCCCGACAACAAGTCGATCCGCGATCCCTATGGACTGGTGGTCAAACTGGCCGAGGCGGCCAAAGCCGCGGGCGCGGCCTTTGTCTCCGGCGCCGTCAGGAACATCGAGCGCAAGGGCGATGGCGCCGTCGTCGTCCTCCTGGACGATGGCCGCCGTCTCGAGGCCGATTCCGTCGTGCTCGCCGCCGGCGTCCACACCCGTTTTCTGGCCGAAAAGCTCGGCGAGCCGATCCCGCTCGAAACCGAGCGCGGCTATCACACGCAAATCATGAAGCCGGGCATCTCCATGCGCTATTCGGTGATCTGGCCAGCGCGCGCCTTCATGGTGACGCCGACGGCCGGCGGCATCCGCGTCGGCGGCAATGTCGAACTCGCCGGTCTCGATGCCGCACCCGATTTCCGCCGCCCCCGCGTGCTGGTGCGCCACGCCCAGCGCGCACTGCCCGGGCTGAAACTCGAGGAGGCGACGGACTGGATGGGCCATCGCCCGGCGCTGCCCGATACGATCCCGATCATTTCGCCGTCGTCGAAGATGCCGGGTGTTTTCTATGCGACCGGCCACGGCCATCTCGGCCTGACCTATGCCGCGACGACAGCGCGGCTGATCGGCGATATGGTGACCGGCATTGAGCCGCCGGTCGACCTGACCCCGTTCCGCATCGACCGATACTGAATGAGAACCGCTACCTCGGAACCGGAGTTTTCGATATGAGATGGAAGCGCACGATCCAGCTGCTGGATGTCCACGCCGAAGGCGAAATCGGCCGCGTCGCGATCGGCGGCGTGCCGAAGATCCCGGGCGAGACCATCGCCGCCCAGCTGCATTGGCTGAACACCGATCCGAAGGGCGACGAGCTGCGCCGCTTCCTCTGCCTGGAGCCGCGCGGCGCCCCGATCGGCTCGGTCAATCTGCTGCTGCCGGCGCGTCATCCGGAAGCGGACGCCGCCTTCATCATCCTGCAGCCCGACCAGGCGCATGCGAGTTCCGGCTCGAACTCGATCTGCGTGACGACGGCGCTGCTCGAAGCCGGCATCGTCGAGATGCAGGAGCCGGAGACGATCGTGACGCTGGAAACCGCCGCCGGCCTCGTCAAGGCGACGGCGACCTGCCGCAACGGGCGCTGCGAGAAGGTCAAGCTCACCATGGTGCCGTCCTTCGTGCATGAACTCGACGTCGAGATCGACACGCCGCATTGGGGCAAGATCAAAGCCGATCTCTGCTATGGCGGCATCTTCTATGCGCTGGTCGATGTCGGCCAGATCAATCTCAAGATCGAGAAGGCCAATGCCGCCGGCCTCGTCCAGGCCGGCATGATCCTCAAGGAGCTGATCAACCGCGACATCAAGGTCGTCCATCCCGAAATCCCGGCAATTTCAGGCGTCGCCTATGTGATGTTTCGCGATACCGAGGCCGACGGCACGGTGCGCACCTGCACCACCATGTGGCCGGGCCGGGCGGACCGCTCGCCCTGCGGCACCGGCAATTCCGCCAACCTCGCCGCGTTGCATGCCCGCGGCAAGGCGAAGGCCGGCGACGTCTTCACCTCGAAATCGATCATCGGCTCTGAATTCGAAGTCGGGCTGCAGGCGCTGACCGAGGTCGCCGGCCGCCCCGCGGTCATCCCCACCATCACCGGCCGCGGCTTCACCTTCGGCCTCACCCAGGTGGCCCTCGACCCCTTCGACCCGCATCCCGCAGGCTTCGCGCTGACGGATGTCTGGGGGCCGTCGGCGGGGGAGATTTGAGTGGGCAGAGGCGTAATGACCTCGCCTGCAGCTCGCTCGCCAAAGGCCCCTTTTAGCGTTCCGCCTCTTGCAACAGCCCGTTGAGGCGGGTGGCCCAGAGTTTGTTGCCCTCTCGGAACGGTCCAAGCGCATCGCCGGCAGATTCCGGAAGGCTGCTGGCGGCAGCGGCAAGACGGCGAGCCTGCTGGATATTCCCCACGGCCATGTGGCAGCAGGCCTGAATGCGCATGAGCGCCGGCCAGTCGGGCCGCGCCTTCAGCGCAGCACGCCCCACGTCGAGCGCGCCCTCGATATCGTCCGAAAAGAACCGCGCGAGCATCAGCAGACTGAACCAGACCCCGTTCTGCGGATCATGCGGGTTGAGTTCGAGGCCGCGCGACAAAGGTTTGCGTGCGCCGGCCGCATCCCCGGAAAAGAGCCGGGCCATGCCGAGGACGAGATGCCCCAGGGCGAAGCTCGAACCGAGCTCGATCGACCGTTCCGCGGCGAGGATCGCCTGGTCGGCTCTGCCCGTATAGGCCGACACGATCGCCAGCGCATAATGCGAATAGGGGTTTCGCGCGTCGAGATAGATCGCCCGCAGGGCGGCACTCAATCCCTCCTGACCGTCCGCGGCGGGATCGTCCGTCCAGCCATAGGCGATGAGGCCGGCGTTTACCCGCGCCCGCCAGATCTGCGCCTCCGGAAGCATGGGGTCGAGTTCGGCGGCCTCGCGGAAAAATCGTCTTGCCAGAAGGTGGGTTGGCTGTGAGACCTTGTGGAAATTGAATGTGCCTTGCCGGACAAGGTCCCAGGCCGTGATGTTGCCGGTGTGCGGAGCGACCGCAAGCCCGTGGCGCAACAACAACTCCGGTTCGACCGCCGCGGCGATCCGCTCGGCGATGGCGTCTTGCACCGCAAATATCTCGGCCAGCTGAAGATCGTAGTGTTCGGACCAGACGGTCGCGCCCTTGGCCGCGTCGGCGAGGTGCACCGATATCCGGATCCGGTCGCCGGCATACCGGATCGCCCCGTCCACCAGAAAATTGACACCGAGTTCGTGCCCGACGGCGCGCGGATCCCTGGAGCCGTTCCATCTTGCGAAACTCGCTCCGCGTGACGCGACGCGCAGCCATCTGAACCGGGTGAGCGCGATGATCAGGTCGTCGGCGATACCGTCGGCCAGATATTGTTTCTCAGCATCGCCGCCCAGATTTTCAAAAGGCAGGACTGCAATCCCGGGGTTGGGTTCGGCTCGCGCATGCCATCCGCTGTCGGCTCCGTCGCTTGCACTCTCCACCCGGCCGGAAAACCTGTAGCCGAGCCGTGGGACGGTGACGATCCATTCGCCGCCGTCGGACGCGGGGCCGAGCAGCTTGCGAAGGGCCGCAATCTGAACCGAAAGGTTACTTTCCTCGACGGCCAATCCCGGCCAAACGGCATCCATCAGGGCCGATTTGGAGACGACACCCCCTTGTGCCGCAAGCAGAACGGCAAGCAGCGAAGCGCCGCGGGCGCCAATGGCGACAGGCCGGTCGTCACGAAGCAGGCATCCGTTCTCGGCAATGAACTCGAAGTGGCCGAATGCAAGGTGTGGGGTGTTCATGGCCGGCCATGATACGCCGATTTCGCAGTTTTTCGGAACTTTTCGGTCTCTCTTCAGGACTTGCGCCGGCTGAGCGCGCAGGGTCTGTTTCATCGCCGCGATGGAAAAGGTGAGCGCCATGAGGAACGAAGCAGCGCAACCGAAAAATCCTCCTGCATTAACCGCGAAAGTCGTAAGCGGGAGCGGCAGCCATGTCGCCAAGCAGGGATCCGTCTACCGGTCGGGCGTCTCCGCGCAGAGCGTCGGATCGACCATGCTGTGGCTCGGGGCGATTTCGCTGCCCGCAGGCAGGCGAACCGGCGCCCATCGCCATGAGGGACACGAGACCGCCCTTCTCATGACCGCAGGCCAGGAGATCGAGATCTGGTCAGGGCCGAAGCTCGAACGCTGCGAAATGGTCCGCCCCGGTGACTACCTGTTCATTCCGGCCGGCGTTCCGCACGTGGCCGTCAATCGCAGCACGGAGGACGCCGAATTCCTCGGAGCCCGCAACGATGCCGCGGCGAACGAGAGCGTCGTTCTGATGCCGGAGCTTGACCACATCGTACCCTAAGGCGCGTCGTCATCCTTGTTCGCTTGTCGCGCACGAAGTCTTTGCTTTTATCCACGCTCCAAACAGGTCGGGAGGTGCATTATGGCCATCATCGAACAACGTCTCGCCGAAATGGGCCTGGAATTGCCCGAGCCTCTAAAGGTTCGCGATGGCCTGCTGCTGCCCTTTGTCTGGGTTCGGGTGTGCGGCGCCCGCGCTTACATCTCGGGTCACGTCGCGTGCAACCGCGATGGCACATTGGCCAACCCTCTCGGCAAGGTCGGCGCCGAGGTTTCGCCGGAGCAGGGTTACGCGTCGGCGCGGCTGGTTGCCCTGGCCCATCTCGCAAGCCTCAAGCGGGCTCTCGGAGACCTCGATCGGGTCACGGCCTGGCTGCGCGTCTTCGCCATGGTGAATGTTGCTCCAGGTTTCAATGAGACGCCCCTGGTCACAAACGGCTATTCCGATCTGATCCTGGAACTGTATGGTCCCGACATCGGCGCGCACGCCCGCTCGTCCATCGGCATGGCCATCCCATTGAATGCGCCGGTAAACTGCGAAGCGGAAGTCGAAATTGACGGTTGATCCCTAGAGCATGATGCCGAAAAGTGTGAGCGGTTTTCGGACGACATCATGCTCTAACTCTTTAATTGAGGACGAAGGGATCGATCTCGGCCTGGTGCTCTCCCTGGGATAGATCACGCCCTTGCGCAGGATGATGCTGGTCATAGGGCCTGGTCTTGCTGGTCTGGATCAGCGCATGGGCGGCCCGCACCCGGTGCGATCCGCAGGATCGGTAGCCGCCAGCCATACGGCACACCGATCAGCCCTCATCCTTCGAGGCCCTTTGGGGCACCTCAGGATGAGGACGGAGAGAGGACGGCATTCCGGGCGCGAGGGGCATCCGCACAATTCGCAAAGCGCTTGATTGGAAGCGCCAACTCTCCTTCCGCCTGATAGACGAGCGGATCGTCCCATCAACGGCGCTGCCGAATCCTGTTGCCGACCTGATCCGCGGCGATCTCCTCGATCGGCGCCGGTCTGCCCAGCAGATATCCTTGACCGATGTCGCAACCCAGATCCTGAAGCCGCTGAAGTTGGCTCTCCTCTTCGATGCCTTCGGCCGTTATCGTCACGCCAAGCCCGGTGCCGAGAGCGATGATGGCCTTGATCACCTTGTCCTGCTTGTCATTGGTCTCGAAGGAAGCGACGAAACTCCTGTCGATCTTGATCTTGTCGAACCGGTAGTTGGACAGTTGGGAGAGGCTGGAATAGCCTGTCCCAAAATCGTCGAGGGCGATCCTGACCCCCGCATTCACCAGATCGTCGAGGACAATGCGGGCGGTGACGGCGTCTTGAATGATCGCGCTCTCCGTTACCTCAAGCTCGACCCTGTGCGCGGGCAGGCCGACATCGCCCAGTATCTTGAGAATTCTGAGGCCCAGCAGCCGGTCGCTCAGTTGGATCGGAGAAAGGTTGAACGACAGGACAAGCTCGCTCGGCCAGGAAAGCGCATCGGTGCAGGCGCAGCGCAGCAGTTGGTCCGTCAATTCGACGATCAGACCGGCTTCCTCCGCCACCGGAATAAATTCGCTCGGCGGGATGAATTCGCCGGACGCCGTCTTCCAGCGCGCCAGCGCCTCGAAGCCGATGATCTTGTTCGCCTTCAGGTCCACGAGCGGTTGATAATAGGGAACGATTTCGCCCTTCCGGATGGCTGCGCGCAGATCCCCTTCTATTCTGACCCGTTTCGCCAGCTCGTCCTGCATCGACGGCACGAAGGGCTTCACCAGATTGCGCCCCTGCTTTTTCGCCACATACATCGCACAGTCCGAATGCCGGATGACCTGACCGAGCTCATCGCCGTCCTCCGGATAAAGCGCGAAGCCGACGCTGGCGCCGAGGTCGACGGCGACACCATTGAATGTGAACGGCTTGCCGATCGCGCTGACGATGCGGTTCCCCAACGCGACAAGATCGGGATTTCCGATGCGCCGCGCCAGAACCATAAACTCGTCTCCACCAAGGCGAAAAACGTGCTCGCGGGGAAAGAGCGACGAGAGCCGCTGAGCAACGGTCTTCAGCACCGCATCACCGTGATCGTGCCCCAGGAGGTCATTGACCTTCTTGAAGCCGTCGAGATCAATGCTGAACACGGCATAAATATCTTGTGCCGTTTGATCGGTCATCGCCTGCGCGCATATGGACTCCAGGAATCTGCGGTTCGGCAGCTCGGTCAGCGTGTCGTGACAGGCAATCCAGTCGACATGTTTCTCGGCCTGCAGCCTGCGATTAACCTCCCGCGAGAGATCCCGGATTCTCAGCGCGGAATAAATGAGCCCGAGAAACCCGGAGATATTCAGGGCAAGCAGCGCGTGGTCCAGCGGATAGTCGTGATGCTGGTCGACGAACCCGTCCAGCCCCTCATGCCAATCGAAGCGCCAGGAGAGGCCGAAGAGAAGCAGGAAGATCGCGAGCCAGCCCAATATCTCCATCTGGGGTCTGGTTGGTCGGATGCGAGGCATATGAACAGGCTCCCGTTGAGTGAAGAGCCATCATGGCCAGTTCGCAGGACCGCACCGTCCCTGGCGGTGATCGAAGTCCGCCACAACTCATTCGGGCGGAATTATAGAGAGCCGGCTTGCCGTCATCGATCAAGCGCGCACCGACACGTCCTAGAATTTCTGTGAACCTCGAAGGTTAACGTTGGGTTGCCCGGACGAAGGTGCGGGCATTTCGCTGCGCATAACGGATAGCTTTCCCGCAATTCGGATGGGCTTCGCCACGAACAGTCGCAGCGAACATGCACCGCGGATCCGGTTCGCACGGCTGAAACGACGCAAGGCGCTGTTCTCATTCGCCGGCCACGGCAAATCGCGCCAGGGGCCGGACGATCCAAGGGCGTCCGATTTCACTCAGAAAATTCCGCTTGACAATTTTGATGATGAGTATCATTAATCTTATATGATGATGATCGTCATTAAAACTAAAATGACAGAAGCAATGGCGATGGATTGGTGCGAAGCCGCAGCGGAAAATGGCGTTTCTCACCGGGACATCGAGCGGCACTGACAAGGCTCTCAAGCCTGCCGACTTGAGTGGGAGAATGGAGTAAACGATGAACACGTCTGGATACCTGCGGTCGGCTACCTGCTACGCCGAGGCGCCAAACCTCTGGATCAATGTGGGGAAAACCCCTTTCGTCTATCGCGATCTTGGCCCCCAAGGCGGCGTGCCGATCATTCTTCTCAACCACTGGGGCGCAGTGTTGGACAATTTCGATCCCCGGATCGTCGATGGTCTCGCTGCCAAACATCATGTCATTGCGACCAATTACCGGGGGATTGGCGCCTCGGGCGGCACGGCCCCTGTGACCATCGACGAGATGGCGCGTGACGCGATTGCGTTTATCCGGACGCTTGGCTTCGAAAAGGTCGATCTGCTCGGTTTTTCCCTTGGGGGATTTGTCGCGCAGGACATTGCGCTGAAGGCGCCGGAGCTTGTGCGGAAACTCATTCTGACTGGAACAGGCCCGGCCGGCGGCAAGGGGATCGAGAAGGTCGGGGCCATGTCCTGGCCGCTGATCGTCAAAGGCCTGCTGACGCTGCGCGACCCGAAAACCTATCTGTTTTTCACGTCGACGGCCAATGGCCGCCGAGCCGCGAAAGCCTTTCTCGATCGTCTGAAAGAGCGCAAGGCCGGAAGGGACAAGGGGCCGACTCCAAGGGCATTCCTGCGGCAACTCAAGGCGATCAAAGCCTGGGGGCGGCAGGCGCCTCAGGATCTCGGTCGCATCAATATCCCGGTCCTGATCGCCAATGGCGACAATGACATCATGGTCCCGACAATAAACAGCACCGATATGGCCCGGCGCATTCCGGGCGCGCAATTGGTGATCTACCAGGACGCCGGGCATGGCGGGATTTTCCAGAACCACGCCGATTTCGTGCCGAAGGCTTTATCGTTCCTTGGCGCCTGACGCCGCAACAGACTTCGAATTGGAGAAAGCCCCGTGAAGGCATTCGTCGTTGACAAGTACAAGAAGAAGGGCGCTTTGCGCCTGACCAGCCTGCCGGAACCGGAATTGCGGGACAATGATGTCCTTGTCCGGATTCAGGCCACGGCCGTGAACCTGCTGGACTCCAAGGTCCGGGATGGAGAGTTCAAGCTTATTCTCCCCTATCGTCCGCCCTTCGTCCTCGGGCACGACGTTGCCGGAACGGTTGTCAGGACTGGATCCAGGGTCAGGCGGTTCAAGGTGGGTGACGCGGTCTATGCACGGCCGCGCGATCATCGGGTCGGCACATTCGCCGAATTCATTGCCATCGATGAAGCCGATGTGGCGCTGAAGCCGAACAACCTCGGCATGAGCGAAGCGGCGTCCATTCCGCTGGTGGGGCTGACCGCCTGGCAGGCGCTGGTCGAGGTGGGCAAGGTCAAGCCTGGCCAGAAAGTCTTCATTCAGGCCGGTTCCGGCGGTGTCGGCACTTTCGCCATTCAGCTTGCCAAACATCTCGGCGCGACGGTTGCGACGACGACGAGCGCTAAAAATGCCGAGCTGGCGAGAAGTCTCGGGGCGGATGTGGTCATCGACTACAAGACCCAGGATTTCGAGAAGCTCTTGTCGGGTTACGATCTGGTGCTGAACAGTCAGGATCCGAAGACGCTTGAAAAATCTCTGGGCGTGCTGAAGCCGGGTGGCCGGCTGATTTCCATTTCCGGTCCGCCCGATCCCGCATTCGCCAGCGAGCTCGGCCTGAACCTGTTCCTGAAACTGGTGCTGCGCCTGCTGAGCCGAGGGGTCCGCAAAAAGGCGAAGCGTCTCGGCATCGCTTATTCATTCCTGTTCATGCGCGCCGACGGCCAGCAGCTGGGTGAGATTACCCGCCTGATCGAACAAGGCGTCATCCGGCCTGTCGTCGACAAGGTGTTCCCGTTTGAAAAGACCGGGGATGCACTGGCCTATGTCGAGACCGGGCGTACCAAGGGCAAGGTGGTCATTGCGGTCGCGGACTGAGGTCGACCTGCCCGACATGGCGTGCGTTGCGAGACGAACGCCAGCAATATTTCCAAACTCTCGATGAAAGTGACAAATGACCAGCAAGACACTCTTTGAGCCCTCCGTCCTCGGCTCTCTCACCCTATCCAACCGCATCGTCATGGCGCCATTGACGCGCAACCGAGCCGGCGCCGGCTTTGTGCCAGGTGATCTCATTGCCGAATATTATGCGCAACGGGCCTCGGCAGGCCTGATCATCTCGGAGGCGACCCAGATTTCGCAACAGGGTCAGGGTTACCAGGACACGCCCGGCATTTACACGCAGGCGCAGATCGACGGCTGGCGCAAGGTGACCGCCGCAGTGCATGCCAGGGGCGGCCACATCTTCCTCCAGCTTTGGCACGTCGGCCGGGTATCGCATGTCGATCTGCAGCCGTATTGCAAGGCGCCGGTCGCGCCTTCCGCCATCAGGGCCGAGACCAAGACCTTCGTGAACAACGCCTTCGTCGATGTGTCCGAACCTCGGGCGCTCGACCTGGACGAGATCCCCGGCATCGTCGAGAATTTTCGTCGCGCCGCCGCCAATGCGATTGCCGCCGGTTTCGATGGTGTCGAAGTTCATGGCGCCAACGGCTACCTGCTCGACCAGTTCGCCAGGGACGGAGCCAACAGCCGCACCGACGCCTATGGCGGGTCGATCGAAAACCGCGCCCGGCTGATGCTCGAAGTGACGGCTGCCGTCATCGCGGAAGTTGGAGCGGGGCGAACCGGCGTTCGGATTTCACCGGTGTCGCCGGCCAATGGGATATCGGCAACCGATCCGCAGGCGCAGTTCAACCACATCGTCGAAAAGCTCGACGCGATGGGCGTTGCCTATCTCCATGTCGTGGAGGGCGCCACCGGCGGGCCACGTGACATCGCACCCTTCGACTACGAGGCGCTTCGCCGCAGGTTTAAGAATACCTATATCGCCAACAACGGCTACGATCCGGAACTCGCAACGGCCAGGCTGGAGCAGGGGCTGGCGGATCTGTTCGCCTTCGGCAGGCCGTTTATCGCCAACCCGGATTTCGTCGAGCGCCTGAAGATCGGTGCGCCGCTCGCCAATCTCGATATGGCGACGCTCTATGGCGGCGGCGCGGCGGGCTATACGGACTATCCCACCATGGCTGCGCTAGAACAGGATGATTTTATGCCGGGACGACAAAAAATCTAAATCCTGTTCTCAATTAAAGAGTTAGAGCATGATGTCGCCCGAAAACCGCTTACACTTTTCGGCATCATGCTCTGGTAAACGCCTGACGACGATAGGGCCGCACATGCGCGGCCCTATCGTTCCCGCGTCCGGTTTTCGATGGCGTCACGGCAATCCGCCCGGCAGGCCTCGAGCAGTTCGTCCGCCAGCGGTGAATCGTCCGGGCAGGCCCTTGAAAGCACGATGGCGCCGACGGCCTGAGCGAGGATGGCGATGGCTTGCGCCCGCCCGCCGGCGCCGGAAGCGTGATGTTGCGCGATGCCGCCCTCCACCGCGCGCACGAGCTTGTCTATTCCTTCAGCAAAAACGGCCTTCGTTTCTTCAGGCTGGCGAGCGGCATCGCAACCGAGCGCTGCGGCCGTACATCCCTGGCCGCGCCCATCCCGGTGTTCGCGCGCGAGATAAAGTTCCATGACGGCGAGGACGTCATGACCGGCATAGCGCTTCAAGGTCTCGCTCAAACCATTCTCGGTCGACTCCGCGATCAACTCCTCCTTGGAGCGGAAGTGATTGTAGAAGCCGCCATGGGTAAGCCCCGCGCGCTCCATCAACTCCGCCACCCCCACGCCATCGAACCCGCGCTCGCGAAACAGCTCTGACGCGGTGGCGATAATCCGCTCGTAGTTTTCCTGCTTCTTTTCCTTGGTGATCCGCACGTTGCAGCCCTTTCGACGGCCATGCCCAAGCTATGATGTCGTTTATCATTATAGCTTGGTATATTGATGATGTATATCATTAATAACGGAGGCCGGCACAAGGAGTATTTATGGCATGCATAGCGCTTGGCAGGGAATAAGCATCACGGACCTTCCCCCTGCGCGTCCTTTCAGACGCGTAGGGGGAAGGCTGTAGTGCCTTGAATGAGTCAGGAGGGAGACTCCGAGCTAGTAGACGAACGGATCCACCCCGGCCGCCGACTGTGCGCCAGGCTCTTTCGGATAGATCACGCCCTTGCGCAGGATGATGTTGGCATAAAGCCTGGGCTCGCTGGTCTGGATCAGCGCATGGGCGGCCCGCACCCGGCCGTAGAAATCCTGGCCGACGAGCGGCACCACCTGCCGGTGCGGCTCGTGCAGCGCACAGCAGTCGATCATCTCCTCATGCACCGGATCGAGCTTGTCGCGCTCGGCCTTGACGGTCGAGCGGAAGATCGCCTCGGGCACGAAGTCGTCGATCGGCAGCACGCTGAGCACGGCGTTGAGCACCGGAATGAGGTGGTGGCCGTCGAGCCGGATCAGCCGGCGGGCATGTTCGACACCGGGATAATTGCCGTCGACGATGGCGATCTCGTCGCCGTGGCCCATGGCCCGAAGCGTGAAAAGCAGCTCCGGGCTCAACAGCGGATCAAGTCCCTTCAGCATGGTCTACCTCCTTGAAGAGTACGTTCTGGTCTGTGAGGTAACGCGCAAAGATCGGCAGGCTGGCGCCGCCGATGGCGCGCGCCTGCGCGCCGACCGCGCCCTCGATGATTTCGGGCATGACGACGCCCTGCAGGTCGAGCTTGGCGGCTTCGTCGATCGTCGCCTGCACGACGCGGCTGCGCACCCAATGGGGAAAGCCGCCATCGATGACGGCAGCGCTGAAATCGACGATCGAGGCGGCCGCGACGATCGCCTGGGCCAGCGCCTTGGCGCTATCCTGGATCCAGATCTCCATCGGCGCGCCGAAATCCACCCAGTCGTCGGCGGAATACCAGAGCGGCTCGGGATCGATGCCGCGTTCGCGCAGCATGTTTTCCAAAACGAAGATCGAGGCGATCTCGAGCAACTGCTTGGTTTCGCCGTTCCTGTCGCGCACCGGCAGCGGCCCGATGGCGCCCGCCGTGCCGGTACGGCCGGAAAAGATCGCCGAATTCAACACGATGCCGCCGCCGATGAAGGAGCCGATGAAGAAATAGACGAAGTCGGGATAAGAGGGGCCGACGCCGAAGACGAGCTCGGCGCCGCAGGCGCTGGTCGCGTCGTTCTGCAGGAAAACAGGATGGGAAACGCGCGCGGCGATATCGGCCTGCAGGTCGACATCCCGCCAGACCTCCATGGCGCCCGGCGGTGCGCCGACTTCCTCGGCCCAGTTCCACAGCTCGAACGGGGCGGCGATGCCGAGGCCGGCAATGCGGCCGCGCTGCTTGTCGTCGAGCCGGCTTTCGATCTCCTCGATGCCAGCCGTGACGAAGGCGAGGATTTCGTGCGGCAGCGGATAGGCATAGGTCTGGTGCAGCTGCATGCGGATGCGGCCGACGAAATCCATCAGCACCAGATCAGCGCTGCGCCGGCCCATCTTCAGGCCGAAGGAATAGACGGCGTCGGGATTGAGATGCATCGGGATCGACGGCTGGCCGACCCGGCCGCGCACCGGCGCCCCGCGCGACAGCAGCCCTTCTTTTTCCAGCACCCGCATGATGACGGAGACGGTCTGCGCCGACAGCCCGCTGCGGCGCGCGATATCGGCCTTCGACAGCGCGCCGTAGAGGCGCACCAGCGACAGCACGAGCCGTTCGTTATAGGCGCGCACCCTGACCTGGTTCGCGCCCCCGGCCGGATTGAGAATGGGCGGCGGGACCGGTGTGTGTTCCGGCCCATCCAAAGACGACATGGCCGCTCCTCCCGAGCGTTGGCCTCTTGCATGGTTCCCCGGATCGGAAGCGATCCAAGGGGGATTATGCAGCAGCTGAAAGCGGTACGGCGGCCTTCTCTGCGTTTGAAAAGGCGCGGGTACCGTACATCCTAATGCGATTGAGCATGCCACATCGAATTAATAATTCAATTGGATTTATTTATTGACAAGCCGATTTCTTTCGCTCTTAATTGCCCTCGTCAAGGGCACGAGGCGGCTTCGGAAGCGGCAGCGACCGAAGCGAAGTGTCATATCTCGAAAATTCCGGCCCGCACGGGCGGCGCCGGCAAACTCTGGGAGGAGTTCATGAAGAAATCAGTTCTCGCTTTCGGCGCGCTCGCACTCGGCGTCGCCTTTTCCGCGCCGGCCATGGCCGCCGACGTTTCCGCCTGCCTCATCACCAAGACCGACACCAATCCCTTCTTCGTCAAGATGAAGGAAGGTGCGACGGCCAAGGCCAAGGAACTCGGCGTTTCGCTGAAGTCCTATGCCGGCAAGGTCGACGGTGACAGCGAAAGCCAGGTTGCGGCGATCGAAAGCTGCATCGCCGACGGCGCCAAGGGCATTCTGCTGACCGCCTCGGACACCAAGGGCATTGTCTCTTCGGTCAAGAAGGCGCGTGATGCCGGCGTGCTGGTCATCGCGCTCGACACGCCGCTCGAGCCGGCCGATGCCGCCGACGCCACCTTCGCCACCGACAACCTGCTCGCCGGCAAGCTGATCGGCCAGTGGGCCAAGGAAACGCTTGGCGACAAGGCCAAGGACGCCAAGGTCGGCTTCCTCGACCTGACGCCGTCGCAGCCGACGGTCGACGTCCTGCGCGACCAGGGCTTCATGATGGGCTTCGGCATCGACCCGAAGAACCCGGACAAGATCGGCGACGAAGACGACAAGCGCATCGTCGGCCATGACGTGACCAATGGCAACGAGGAAGGCGGCCGCAAGGCCATGGAAAACCTTCTGCAGAAGGATCCTGGCATCAACGTCATCCACACGATCAACGAGCCGGCCGCTGTCGGCGCCTATCAGGCGCTGAAGGCTGTCGGCATGGAAAAGAACGTGCTGATCGTCTCGGTTGACGGCGGCTGCCCCGGCGTCAAGTCGGTCCAGGAAGGTGTCATCGGCGCCACCTCGCAGCAATACCCGCTGCTGATGGCGTCGCTCGGCATCGAGGCGATCAAGAAGTTCGCCGATAGCGGTGAAAAGCCGAAGCCGACCGAAGGCAAGTCCTTCTTCGACACCGGCGTCTCGCTCGTCACCGACAAGCCGGTTTCCGGCGTCAAGTCGATCGACACCAAGGAAGGCACCGACAAGTGCTGGGGCTAAGCCCGATCTATTGAAAGAGAAGCCGGCCGGGGCTTGATCCCCGGCCGGTTTGGACGGACGATGTGCCGTCACCCCACCGGCTAAGCAACGAACGGATGACTATGGGTGGCGGCCTCTGCGCGGGTTCGGCGCGCGGATGCGGAGGAGGAACCATGACCGGAGCACAGGAATTCGAACGCGTTCTCGACGGCAGCGACAAGAACGTCGCCTCCTTCGAGCACCAGAACGTCCCGCTGATCAAGCGCGCCCAGCATTTTCTGCACTCGACGCCGGCCGCCGTGCCGCTGATCGTGTTGGTGCTGGCGATCATCATCTTCGGGGCAACGCTCGGCGGACGGTTTTTCTCGTCCTACACCCTGACACTGATCCTGCAGCAGATCGCCATCGTCGGCATTCTCGGCGCCGCCCAGACGCTGGTCATCCTGACGGCCGGCATCGATCTTTCGATCGGCGTCATCATGGTGATCTCGGCCGTCATCATGGGCAATGTCGCCATCACCTATGGCATCCCGACGCCGATCGCGGTCGCAGCCGGCATGCTTGTCGGCGGTCTCTGCGGCTTGCTGAACGGCTTCCTCGTCGCCTTCATGAAGCTGCCGCCGTTCATCGTCACGCTCGGCACCTGGAACATCGTCATGGCGACGAATTTCATCTATTCCGCCAACGAGACGATCCGCGACGCCGATGTCGACGCCCAGGCGCCGCTGCTGCATCTTTTCGCCATGAGCTTCAGGGCCGGCACCGCCGTGCTCACCCTCGGCGTCATCGCCATGGTGCTGCTCGTCCTGCTGCTCTGGTATGTGCTCAATCACACCGCCTGGGGCCGGCATGTCTATGCGGTCGGCGACGATCCGGAAGCGGCCAAGCTCTCCGGCATCCAGACCAAGAAGGTGCTGCTCACCGTCTATACATTGTCGGGCGTCATCGCCGCCTTCGCCGCCTGGGTCTCGATCGGCCGCAACGGCTCGATCTCGCCGTCCTCGGCCGTCACCGATTATAACCTCCAGGCGATCACCGCGACCGTGATCGGCGGCATCTCGCTCTTCGGCGGCCGCGGCTCCATCCTCGGCACCCTCTTCGGCGCCATGATCGTCGGCGTCGTGTCGATGGGTCTCAACATGCTCGGCGCCGATCCGCAATGGAAAGTCCTTTTGACAGGCGTGCTGATCATCGCCGCCGTCGCCATCGATCAGTGGATCAGAAAGGTTTCGGTGTGATCATGACTGTCGAACCCATTCTCACCGCCCGCGGTCTCGTCAAGCGCTATGGACGCGTGACCGCGCTCGACAATGCCGATTTCGACCTCTATCCGGGTGAAATCCTCGCCGTCATCGGCGATAACGGCGCCGGCAAGTCCTCGCTGATCAAGGCGATTTCAGGCGCCGTCACGCCCGATGAAGGGGTGATCACGCTTGAAGGCCGGCAGGTGCATTTCCGCTCGCCGATGGAAGCGCGTGAGGCCGGCATCGAGACTGTCTACCAGAACCTCGCTCTGTCGCCGGCGCTCTCGATCGCCGACAACATGTTCCTCGGCCGCGAGATCCGCAAAAAAGGCCCGCTCGGTTCGCTGTTCCGCATGCTTGACCGGCCGGCGATGGAAAAGCTGGCGCGCAACAAGCTTTCCGAACTGGGCCTGATGACCATCCAGAACATCAACCAGGCGGTCGAGACGCTGTCGGGCGGCCAGCGCCAGGGTGTCGCGGTCGCCCGCGCCGCCGCCTTCGGCTCCAAGGTCATCATCATGGACGAGCCGACCGCGGCTCTCGGCGTCAAGGAAAGCCGCAAGGTGCTGGAGCTGATCCTCGATGTGCGCGCCCGCGGCCTGCCGATCGTGCTGATCTCGCACAACATGCCGCATGTCTTCGAAGTGGCCGACCGGATCCATATTCACCGCCTCGGCCGGCGCCTGACGGTGATCAATCCGAAGGAATACACCATGTCGGACGCCGTCGCCTTCATGACCGGCGCCAAGGCGGTGCCGACGGAGCCCGTTGCTGCATGAGTGCACGCATCGACGAAATCGCCGGCGAGGTTCTTGGCCGCGCCGGCGATGCCAGACGTTTCCTGATCGGCATTGCCGGGCCGCCGGGTTCGGGCAAATCGACCATGGCCGACAATCTGGCGGCGGCGCTGAAAGCCAAGGGCGAAAGTGCTGCGGTCCTGCCGATGGACGGCTTCCACATGGACAATGCCATCTTGATCGAACGCGGGCTGCTGGCCCGCAAGGGCATTCCCGAAACCTTCGATGTCCGCGGCTTCCTCGATATCGTCCGCGCCGTCAGGCCGGCCGACCAGGAGGTTCTGGTGCCGGTCTTCGATCGCGCGCGCGAACTCGCCATCGCCTCGGCCCGGCCGATCGATCCCAAGGATCGGTTCATCATCGTCGAAGGCAATTATCTGCTGTTCACGCAGGGCAAATGGGCCGAACTCGACGGCATCTTCGATTTCACCATCATGCTGGCGCCGCCGATCGAAGTGCTCGAGGAGCGCCTCTGGGAACGCTGGCGCGGCTATAATCTCAGCGAAGAGGCCGCCGGCGCCAAGGTCTACGGCAACGACCTGCCGAACGGAAGGCTGATCCTCGAAAACCGCCGCCCGGCCGACGTGACGCTGGAGATCGCGCTGGCGTGATTCCGCGACGATTGTTTTCAGCTGGGTTATAATGCTATCGAGGCCGCAGACGCATCGCTTCGGAGGCCTGCCATGCAATCGATCACCATCCGCCGTCCCGACGACTGGCACCTGCATCTGCGCGACGGCGCCATGCTGGAAGGCGTGATCGCCGATACGAGCCGCACCTTCGCTCGCGCCATCATCATGCCCAATCTGGTGCCGCCTGTTGTCACCACATCAGATGCGGCGGCCTATCGCGAGCGCATCCTCAAGGCCCTGCCGGACGGCCATCGCTTCCAGCCGCTGATGACGCTGTATCTCACCGAGCACACCAGCCCCGACGATGTCGAAGCCGGCGCCGAAAGCGGCCTCGTCACCGCCGTCAAGCTTTATCCGGCCGGCGCCACCACCAATTCGCATGGTGGCGTGCGCGACATGGAAAAGGCGATGCCGGTGCTGGAACGCATGGCGAAGATTGGCCTGCCGCTCTGCGTCCACGGCGAGGTAACGACGCCTGACGTCGATATTTTCGACCGCGAGGCCGTCTTCATCGACACCGTGCTCGATCCGCTGCGCCGGCGCCTGCCGGAGCTGAAGGTGACGATGGAGCATGTGACGACATCGGATGGCATCGATTACATCAAGGCCGCCAAGGGCAATCTCGCCGGCTCGATCACCACCCACCATCTGATCATCAATCGCAACGCCATCCTCGTCGGCGGCATCCGCCCGCATTATTACTGCCTGCCGGTCGCCAAGCGCGAAAACCACCGCCTGGCGCTGCGCGCCGCCGCCGTCAGCGGCGACGCCCGCTTCTTCCTCGGCACGGATTCCGCCCCGCATGTCGATCCCCTGAAGGAATGCGCCTGCGGCTGCGCCGGCATCTATACCTCGATCAATACGATGAGCTGCCTCGCCCATGTCTTCGAAGAGGAGGGCGCGCTCGACAAGCTCGAAGCCTTCGCATCGCTGAACGGGCCGGCCTGGTATGGGCTTCAGTCAAACGAGGAGCGCATCACGCTCTCAAGGCAGGCCGAGCCGGTCGTCTTTCCCGCGAAGATTGAAACGGGCGCCGGATCGGTAACGGTGTTCGACCCGATGTTTCCTCTGCATTGGCAGGTGATGCCCGAGGCGTAAGCGTTCAGATTTCAATTTTAAATCGAAAATTCATTTTAAATTTCGGCGCGACGTTAGACGCGTAACATTTGCATTGTGCGGTGCATCATTTGTTAACGGATGCATAAGACAGTCCTCATCGCGGACCCCACAAGCTGCCAATATTCCGGCGCGGCAACAGCTGCGGAGACTGAAAAGCATGACGCTTGACTATAACTCCCTCCTGCTGGCGCTCGGTGTTTCCGCGGCATGCCTTGCCGTGACCCTGATGGGAAGCTGGCTGGTCCGTCGGGCCGAAACCGTGCTGCTGACCGCCACCATCGGCCTCGTCCTCGTGGTCAGCGGCATCTTCGTCTACAGCGCCTATGTGAATACGCCGGAGAAATGGCTTGGCATCGCCAGCTTTGGCCTTTTCCACGCCGGTTTCGCCACCATCTGGGGCGCCGGCAAGCAGTTCCTCACCAGTCGGCTGTCGATCCCGGCCATTGCCATCCGCGCGCTGGCCGCGACGATTTTCTCCGTCGTGCCGATGCTGGCGGGTTATGACGGCCTGGCCTTCATCGCCGATAATCTTGCAATCGCCCTCCTGCTCTTTGCCACCGCCCGGCAATATTGGCTCGCCCGCGCCGAGGCGCTGGCGCCGATCCTCGGCATCGCCGCACTCTATACGCTGACGGCGATCTCTTTCGTTCTCTGTGCCGGCGTGCTGATCTCCGACGGCAAGCTGGTGCTCGGCGCAGCACCCAACAATTGGGCCGAAGATCTGAGCCTCGCCGTCTGCATCGCCGGCATGACCGGGATCGGCGCCCTGTCGCTGGCGCTGCATCAGTGGCGGCTTGCCGCGCGCCATCGTCTCGAGGCGATCACCGATCCGCTGACGGGCCTGCTCAACCGCCGCGCCATCTTCGACCAATACGGCACGCGCCCCATGGGCTCGACCACCGCCGTCATCGTCTTCGATATCGACCATTTCAAATCCGTCAACGACCGCTTCGGCCATGCTGCCGGCGACCGCGTGCTCACGGTCTTCGCCGAGCAGCTCCAGGCCAGTTGCCACGCCGGCGACACCGCCGCCCGGCTCGGCGGCGAAGAGTTCGCGCTGGTGCTGAAAGAGATCATGCCCGGCCGGGCCGAACTGACCGCCGAGCGCATCCGCAGGGCCTTCGAGGCGCGCGAGATCGATATCGACGGCCAGATGCTGAAATGCACGGTCAGCATCGGCGTCGCGCCCGGCCGCGCGCAGATGCTGGATTTCGACACCATGCTGAGTGCTGCCGACAAGGCGCTCTACGCTGCCAAGCGCGGCGGCCGCAATCGCGTCGAGCTTGCTGCTTACCTCAGAGCGGTTCCGGCCGAGGTGGCGCGCACGGCGTCTTGATTCCGGATGCATCCTCTCATAACCTCGCCTTCGGCCGGATGCGGCCAGCCGCCCCGCGACGTTTCGGCGTTATGGTGAATGCATCCAGATACCATCCTTCACATCCCTTGCCGTTTGGCGATCGATGGCGAACGGGTCAGCAGACGCGGGCACTGATCTTCCTGTTTGCCGCCAACGGAAGGATGACATCATGCGCGATTTTCGCGATGCCAAGCTCATGGCAAAGACATTGCGGCAGGCCCTTGCCGACCGCAACATTTCCCTCACCCACAGTGAGACCCTCGAAATCGTCGCCCGGCAGTTCGGGCTCGAGCAATGGAATATTCTCTCGGCAAAGATCGATGCGGCAGATGCCGCCCGCTCTGCGGTCGGCATCGAGCCGCCGACGCCGATCTTCCGCATCTTCTCCGTGGAAAAGGCCATGGAGTTCTATTGCGGCTTTCTCGGTTTCCATCTCGATTGGGAGCACCGCTTCGGTGAGAATTTCCCGCTCTATTGCCAGGTCTCGCGCGACGGCATGACGCTGCACCTGAGCGAACATTCCGGCGACGCCAGTCCCGGCGCCAAGGCCTTCGTCCGCGTCGCCAATGTCCGGGCCTACCACGCCGAACTCGCCGGCAAGGATTATCGCTACATGAAACCCGGCGTGGAGGAAGCGCCCTGGGGGCTGGAGATGACCGTCACCGACCCCTTCAGCAACCGTATCGCTTTCTGCGAGCAGAGATAGGCGGAGCGCTGACAAGGTCTGCGCGGTCTCCCACCAAGTCAGTTTAGGCCGTGACTGGCATTGTCTGGTTTCGCTAGCGGATGGCGTCGTGACACGGCGTCTGCGCTGTGAATGGGTTTCTCCTGCCCACCCCACCCTCCGTCATGCTCGGCCTTGAGCCGAGCATCCACACTGCATCCATCAGCAGCAGTCGCATGGATCCCAGGCTCAGGGCCTGGGATGACGGAGAGTGTGGTTGGCATTCTCGCCAAACGCGGCCGTCAGCGTACAGAGACACACAACAACGGGTGCTTCATCAGGCCGGCAATCATTATCCTCCTTCCTGTGACGGGCACAGGAATGGGGGTGGGTGATTGCGGCGGTTGCGTACGGGTACTTTAAACCTACAGTTACAACATCGGCATCTAGCCCGGGCTTTGATCGCTTGAGGCCAATTGTGACGGCGATTCTCAACTCGGAATAATTCCCAGACGGCGGCAGGCACAAAATGAAATATGTTTCAGTCTTGGTTTCAGCGCTTCTGTCGATCTTTTTCGGATGGTTATTCTATGAAAGATACTGGAGGTTTCGAGATTGCATATCTCAAGCATCATCCAGTTGCCTCACGCCAGACGGTGACAACCTGACGCAAGGCGGCTCCCTATGGGGCGCTTTTGCGGGGTTGTTCCTGTTGCTCGCCATGATATCGGCCTGGCGTAATTTCCGAGGCCGGAATACGGACAGATAAACGGACGACGGCGGACGCGAAACCGCGGCACCCTCTGAGGGTCCTCGGTGCGATCCGCAGGATCGCCTTGAAGGACACGCCGCAGCGCCGCTCCCTGCACGCCTCAGACCAGCATCAGCGCCCTGACGAAGGCGACCGAAGCGAGCAGCGAGGCGATCGTCCTGACATGGTTCCACCACGTCCAATCCCTGAGATAGGTCGCCCATAGCTCGGCCGCTTGCGGCCCGTTGCCGCTCACCTTCTCCAGCGCATCGTTCATCGGCACGTTGAAGACGATGGTCGAGACGAAAGAGGCCAGGAGATAGAGGGCAGCACCTGCCAGCATCAGCCCCGACGCCCCGCCGCGCCAGTTGATCAGGGCGAGCACTGATATGACAAGGCAGAGGATCGCCGTCGGCACGAAGAGCGCCATGAACGGCGAGCGGACGATCGTCACGTTGATGGAGTTCATCGCGGCAATGCCCTGTTCCGCCGGGATCCTGGAAAAGGCGGTCATGATGAAGGTCGAGAAGGCGAAGAAGATGCCGGCGACGAGACCGCTGCCGATCGCCGCGGCGACGAGGGAAAGGACGAGAACGATCTGCATATCGAAGTTCCTTCTGTTGCAGTCAGGCGCGCCTTGCGTCTGGAAACGGCGGGCTCTTGCTGCTATTGCCGGAGACGCAAAGCCGAAGGAGAGCCGCATGATCCAGACCACATTTCCCGACCGCGCCCTGATGGCCGAACTGGTGGCCAAGATGCTCTGGGAGATCAAGGCGGTGCATTTCAATGCCGCTCAGCCTTACAAGCTCTCCTCCGGCATGGCGAGCCCGGTCTATATCGATTGCCGCAAGCTGCTCTCCTATCCGCGCATCCGTTCGACGGTGATGGATTTCGCCGCCAGCACGCTGATGCGCGACGCCGGTTTCGAGCAGTTCGACTGCATCGCCGGCGGCGAGACCGCCGGCATTCCCTTCGCCGCCCTGCTCGCCGACCGGCTCGGCCTGCCGATGATCTATGTCCGCAAGCAGCCGAAGGGCCATGGCCGCAATGCCCAGATCGAAGGCAATATGCCGGAAGGCTCGCGCGTGCTCGTCATCGAGGACCTGACGACGGCCGGCGGCAGCATGTTCAAGTTCATCGATGCTGTTCGCGCCGCCGGCGGCATCGTCGATCACGGCATCGCGCTGTTCTTCTACGACATCTTCGGCCAGCAGCGCTTTACCGACGGTAAGGTCCGGCTGCATCATATCGCCACCTGGCGCAATGTTCTGGCCGTCGCCAGGGCGCAGAAGCTGTTCGACGACAAGACGCTCGAAGAAGTCGAGGCCTTCCTCGACGCGCCGCTCGCCTGGTCGGGAAGGAATGGTGGCGTCAGTGAGCTTTCGCTCTAGCCTTTTGACAAAAGCTCGCTTAATCGATTGAAGAACGCGTAAGTCCTGTTGGGAGGAATCCGATGATTTTGTGTTGCGGCGAAGCCTTGATCGACATGCTGCCGAGGGACACCACCCTTGGCGAAAAGGGCTTTGCCCCCTATGCCGGCGGCGCGATCTTCAACACCGCGATCGCGCTCGGCCGCCTCGGCATACCGACGGCCTTCTTCACCGGCATTGCCGACGACATGATGGGTGAAATCCTGCTTGCGACGCTGAAGGCCGCCAATGTCGACTACAGCCCCTGCGCCATCACGCAGCGCCCCTCGACGATCGCCTTCGTCAAGCTCGTCAACGGCCAGGCGACCTATGCCTTCTACGACGAGGGTACGGCCGGCCGGATGATCACCGAGGCCGACCTGCCCGTCCTCGGCGATGATTGCGAAGCACTGCATTTCGGCGCGATCAGCCTGATCCCGAGCCCCTGCGGCGAAACCTACGAGGCGCTGCTCGACCGCGAAGCCGAAAAGCGCGTCATCTCGCTCGATCCCAACATCCGTCCCGGCTTCATCAAGGACAAGCCGGCGCATATGGCCCGCATCAAGCGCATGGCCGCCAAATCCGACATCGTCAAATTCTCTGATGAGGATCTCGACTGGTTCGGTCTTTCGGGCGATCACGACGCGCTCGCCGCCCACTGGCTCGCCCACGGCGCCAAGCTCGTCGTCATCACCAAGGGCGCCGAAGGCGCCTCCGGCTATACAAGGGAGCGCAAGGTGACGGTGCCGAGTGAGCGTGTCACGGTCGTCGACACGGTCGGCGCCGGCGACACTTTCGATGCCGGCGTGCTGGCCTCGCTGAAGAGGGATGGCCTGCTGACCAAGGCGCAGGTCGCCTCGCTCGACGAACAGGCGGTGCGCAACGCCCTGACGCTCGGCGCCAAAGCCGCCGCCGTCACCGTCTCCCGCGCCGGCGCCAATCCGCCCTGGGCGCATGAGATCGGGCTTTAGGGTCAGCCAGCGTCGGCCCCTCATCCGCCTGCCGGCACCTTCTCCCCGCTTGCGGGGCGAAGGGACATGCCGCAGCCTCTCCGTCCCTCGTCAACGTCTCGCAGGGCACGTCCCCTCGCCCCGTTTACGGGGAGAGGGTTAGGGTGAGGGGCATTTTTAGCGCTTACTTCGCCAAGCGCCGCAGCCAGACCTTACGTCCATGGCCCGACCGTGCGCCTTCGACGGCTCATGCGATGACGATGGATGCCGATCAATCAGGAGACTGTCAGTGAGCCCCGCTCCGGTCGGAGCTCGGAGCAGCCACCAAGTCCCGCAGGAACTTCTCGCACCAGAGCGAGACGTCGTGTGAGAGCAGATGCTCCATCATCATGCTCCAGCGCTCGCGACGCTCCTCGAGCGACATGGCGAGACCCTTGGCGATGGCATTGGCGGTGCCTTCGACGTCGTAGGGATTGACCAGTAGCGCGCCCTTCAACTCGCGTGCGGCGCCGGCGAAGCGTGATAGCACCAAGACACCAGGGCGATCCGGATCCTGGGCGGCGACATATTCCTTGGCGACGAGGTTCATGCCGTCGCGCAACGGCGTGACCAGCCCGATCGTCGCCAGCCGGAAAAGCCCGGCGAGCACGTTGCGGCTGATCGATCGGTTGACATAGCGGATCGGCACCCAGTCGACCGTTCCGATGGCGCCGTTGACGCGGCCGGCCTGTTCGGCGACCATTTTCTGCATCTGCTCGTATTCGGGAACTTCCGATCGCGATTTCGGCGTGATCTGCAGGAAAGTCACCTTGTTCTGGTAGGCCGGATTGCTGGTGATGAAACGCTCGAACGCTTCCAGCCGCTGAATGATGCCCTTCGAATAATCGAGCCGGTCGACACCGATGATCATGTCGCGGCCTTCGATGCTGCGCCGGGTCTTCTGGACCAT
Source organism: Rhizobium sp. M10 (assembly GCF_002531955.1). NCBI lineage: Bacteria > Pseudomonadati > Pseudomonadota > Alphaproteobacteria > Hyphomicrobiales > Rhizobiaceae > Rhizobium > Rhizobium sp. M10. The sequence goes on from NZ_NWTA01000009.1 coordinate 224,313, forward strand.
GACGTTGTTTGCGGCTTTTTCGGCGAATTCGGCGAAGGGTGCGGTCTCGATGCCGATCGGATAGGCGCCGGCCTTGAATATCCGTCCGTGTGAATCGAACAAGCCGTTGCCGAGGTCGTCGCCAATGCCCTCCCGTCTGAGATAGCCGGCGAAGTTCTGGAGATCGTAGTCCGTCTGGAAGCCGACGAGATCGTAATGCGAGAGTCCACGCATGATTTCCTCGTGGACAGGCATGGTGACGAGGATGTCGGCCGGCGGCCAGGGAATGTGCAGAAAGAAGCCGATCCGGTTCTTCAGTCCCATCTGGCGCAGTTCGGCGGCCAGCGGGATGAGGTGATAATCGTGAACCCAGATAATGTCGTCCGGCTCGATCAACGGCGCCAGCCGGTGCGCAAAGAAGCGGTTGACGCGGAAATAACCGGCCATTTCCTTCCGGCCATATTCGGCGAGATCCAGGCGGTAGTGGCAGATCGGCCAGAGAACGCGGTTTGCAAAGCCGCGATAATATTCCTCGACGTCGGTGTCGGTGAGGTCGGTCAGGGCATAGGTGATGTTGCCCTTCTGCTGCAGCGACAGCGCGCCCGGTTCCCTGTCGCCGCTCGACTCTCCCGACCATCCCATCCAGATACCGCCGCGCTCCTGCAGGGCTGCCTGCAACGCGACGGCGAGACCGCCCGCAGCGGCACCCCCATCCTTGCTCGGCACGGGAACTCGATTGGAAACGACGATAAGACGGCTCATAAGCTTCCTTCAGTTGGGATGAGACATGAAAACCCGATGTGACGAGCGTCCTGGAGAACCTCCTGAATGTGACGGGGGCGATGCCGGGCAGGCACCGACATCGAACGAGCCATCCGGACGAGGGGCCGCCGTATAGGCCGGCGGGAACAATGGAACGAAGCGTCGCTCCGGGCTTGATAGGCCATGTCGTCGGAAATACCCATTGCACAGAATTTGCTTGAATCTAGGGCGATTCCGACGGAATGGAAGAATTCTTTCTACAATTTTCCATTAGAGGAACGTTTCATCCGCTTCCGCACGACAGCCCGTCGCGCGGCAGGGACCCAATCAGATCCCGCCGATGTCCGTTTTGGCAATGATGATGTTGGCGCCGATCGAGGCGTCGGCCGGTCAATGGGCGCGCCGGTCGCAGCCCACACGCTCTAGCCACACGGACCGCCGGAGGACGGGCAGAGACAGTTGCCCGGCCTCACGGGTTAAGGGGCGGTGGTGCGCTGCCCCTCGATCGCCTATTTTGCGAGTTTCGCCAGCGCCGCGACCAGCCCTTGCGTCGAGGAATCATGGCCTGCCGCGCTCTCCTTGCCCTCGACGACGGGAAGCAGGCCGGTCGCCAGTTCCTTGCCGAGCTCGACGCCCCACTGGTCGAAGGAGTTGATGCGGAAGAGCACGCCTTCGACGAAGACGCGATGTTCGTAGAGCGCGATCAGCCGGCCGAGCGCGTAAGGCGTCAGCTTGTCGTAAACGAAGGTGATCGACGGCCGATTGCCCTGGAAGACACGATGCGGGGCGATGAAGTCGGCTTTTTTGTCGTCCATGCCCTTGTCGGTCAGCTGCTTCTTGGCTTCCGCGAAAGTGCGGCCCTTCATCAGCGCTTCCGACTGGGCAAGAACGTTGGAGATCAGCAGCTGGTGCTGATGGCGCAGCTCAGGCTCGAAGGCATTGGCGGCGATCATGAACTCCGCCGGGATGATGCTCGTGCCCTGATGGATGAGCTGATAGAAGGCGTGCTGGCCGTTGGTGCCGGGCTCGCCCCAGACGACAGGGCCGGAATTGCCCTCGACCGGCGTACCGTCGATGGTGACACCCTTGCCGTTCGATTCCATGTCGAGCTGCTGCAGATAGGCGGGGAAGCGCGACAGGCGCTGGTCGTAGGGCAGGATGGCGCGGGTGGGGTATCCCAGGACATTGCGGTGGTAGAAGCCGATCAGGCCGAGCAGCATCGGCAGGTTTTCGGCAATCGGCGCCTGACGGAAATGATTGTCGACGGCATGGGCGCCGTCGAGGAACTTGCCGAAATTCTCCGGGCCGATGGCGATCATCAGCGGCAGGCCGATCGCCGACCAGATCGAGTAGCGGCCGCCGACCCAGTCCCAGAAGCCGAAGACGCGGGCGCTGTCGATGCCGAAAGCAGCGACCTTGTCGAGCGCCGTCGAGACCGCGGCGAAGTGGTGCTGGACGGCGGCTTCGCCGAGCGCCTTGGCGATGAAATTGCGCGCCGTCTGCGCATTGGTCATCGTCTCGACGGTGGTGAAGGTCTTCGAGGCGACGATGAACAGCGTCGTCTCGGGCTGAACCAGCTTGAGGATGTCGGCGATATGGGCGCCATCGATGTTGGAGACGAAATGGGCGCGCGGGCCGTCATGGAAGGGGGCAAGCGCCAGCGTCGTCATGACGGGGCCGAGGTCCGAGCCGCCGATGCCGATATTGACGACGTCGGTGATCGCCTTGCCGGTGGCGCCCTTCAGCGCGCCGGAGCGGATGCCGTCGGCGAACTTGCCCATGGCGGCAAGCACCGCGTTGACATCGGGCATGACGTCCTTGCCGTCGACCAGAACAGGCGTGTTCGAACGGTTGCGCAGGGCCGTGTGCAGAACGGCGCGCTCCTCGGTGAAGTTGATCGCCTTGCCGGAGAACATCTCCTCGCGCTTCTTCTCGACGCCGCCTTCTTCGGCGAGCTTGACCAGCAGCTTCAGGATCTCGTCATTCACCGCCGTTTTGGAAAAATCCATCAAGAGATCGTCGAGCGCGACGGAGAAGCGCGAAAAGCGCTGCGCATCGGCGGCGAAGGCGGCCCGGAGATCGGTCGCCTTGGTGGTGGCGGCCGTGCTTTTCAGCTGTTCGACGATGGCGTTCATGGGGAGGCTCCTTTGGAGGCGGAAAGGTTGCGGAAACTATTCGCTTTATCGCCCGCAAATCAAGTTCGGCCGCCGCTCCAACATGAAAAAAGCCACCCGCGGCAAGCGGATGGCCTTAAATTTCATGAGCTTGTCAAATTCAGCCGCGCAGGTCCTTACGCAGGATCTTGCCGACCGGCGACTTCGGCAGCTCGGTGCGGAATTCGATGAAGCGCGGGCGCTTGTAGTTGGTGAGATTGGCGGTGCAATGGGCCTTCACCTCCGCCTCCGTCAGGTTCGGATCCTTCCTGACGACGAAGAGTTTGACCGCTTCGCCCGAATGCCCGTCCGGTACGCCGACCGCCGCGGCTTCGAGAATGCCGGCATGCATGGCGGCGACTTCCTCGATCTCGTTCGGATAGACGTTGAAGCCCGAAACCAGGATCATGTCCTTCTTGCGGTCGACGATCTTGGTATAGCCGCGTTCGTCCATGAACCCCATGTCGCCGGAGCGGAAATAGCCGTCGGCCGTCATCACCCGCGCCGTTTCCTCCGGCTTCTGCCAATAGCCGGCCATCACCTGCGGCCCGCGGATGCAGATCTCGCCGATTTCGCCGAGCGGCAGCGGAAGGCCCTCCTCGTCGCGGATGTCGAGATCGGTGGAGGGCAGCGGCAGGCCGATCGAGCCGGTAAACTCGATCGAATCGAAGCGGTTGGCGGTGGCGACAGGCGAGGTCTCGGAAAGGCCGTAGCCCTCGGTAATGGCCGTGCCGGTCATCTTCAGCCAGCGTTCGGCGACCGGGCGCTGGACGGCCATGCCGCCGCCGAGCGACATGATCAGCGAGGAGAAGTCGAGCTTGGCGAATTCGGCATTGTTCATCAGCGCGTTGAACAGCGTGTTGAGGCCCGGGAAGATATGCACATCGGACTTTTCGAATTCCTTGACCAGCCCCGGAATGTCGCGCGGATTGGCGATCAGGATATTGTGGGCGCCGAGCGACATGCCCATCAGCGAATTCACCGTCAGCGCGAAGATGTGGTAGAGCGGCAGCGCGCAGAGGAAATTCAGCACTTCGGGCTGTTTCTTGCGCTCGAAGGCCGATCGCAGCCAGAGCGACAGCTGCAGCTTGTTGGCGAGCAGGTTCTGATGGGTCAGCACCGCGCCCTTGGCAATGCCTGTCGTGCCGCCGGTATATTGCAGGAAGGCGACGTCGCCGCCGGTAAGCGCCACCGGCTGGAGGCTCTTTTTCGCGCCTTCGCGCAGCACCTGGCTGAAGCTCTTGTGCTGCGGGATCGACCAGGAGGGAACGAGCTTCTTCACCTTGCGCACGACGAAATTGACGATCAGCCCCTTGGGGCCAAGCATCTCCCCAAGCGAGGTGACGACGACGTGGCGCAGATCGGTCTTGTTCAGGACCTGCTCGACCGTGCGGGCGAAATTCTCCAGGACGAAGATCGCCTTGGCGCCGGAATCGCGCAGCTGGTGTTCGAGTTCACGCGGCGTATAGAGCGGGTTGACGTTGACGACGACGAAGCCGGCTCTGAGGATGGCATAGGTCGCGACCGGATTCTGCAAGACGTTCGGCATCATCACGGCGACGCGGTCGCCCTTGTCGAGCCCGATGCTCTGCAGCCAGGCGGCGACCTTGCGCGTCTGGTCGTCCAGCTCGCGGTAGCTCATCGCCTTGCCCATGCTGGAAAAAACCGTGCGATCGGCATAACGGGCGCAGGATTTTTCCAGGAGTTCGGCAAGCGAGGCATGTTCCGGCGGCGGGAGTTCGGCCGGAACCATATCGGGATAGGTGGTAAGCCAGGGCTTGCCGGCTTTTGCTCCGTTCGGATGGACGGAAATGCTGGTCATCGTATCTCTCTCTCCCTTGCGGCCGCCGCGCCGGCGCCGAGCCGCTGCCGGCTGGCCCCGCAATTGACCGGAAGCATCCTCCATCTTCCTGTCCGGCAGCTTATGCCATTGCCTGAACGGTTCAAGCTGAATGACGCTATACTAACCTTGACGTAAACGTCAACATTTGCGGATGGCTCGACCGGGAACTTTGAGTCCGCGGTGACGTTGATTCTGCATACTCACCATGAGGAAACACCAAAGGAGGTGCACAATGTTGAACGAGGAAACCGACGTCACCCGCCGCGATCCGAATGTGAAGGACACGCCTTCACTGATCGCCAGCGACCGTGTCGAAGGCACCCGCGTTTACGGCGCCGACGGCAGGCATATCGGCTCGATCGAACGCCTGATCATCGGCAAGCTCGATGGCCGCGTCGCCTATGCGGTGCTGAGCTTTGGCGGCTTCCTAGGCATCGGTGACGATCACTACCCGCTCCCCTGGGAAAAGCTGAACTACGACACCCAGCTGGACGGCTATCGCATCGACCTGACCAAGGAGCAGATCGAAGGCGCCCCGAGCTACTCGGACGATGACGACACCTGGTACAACGATAATGGCCGCCGGGTCTATGACTACTATGGCGTGCCGCCTTACTGGATGTAATCTCGTCCGATAGGCCGAACTGGAAGGGCCCCGTTGGAAACGGGGCCTTTTTGGTGTGGTATTGGTAATGGCGGGTTCTAGAGAAACCGCCCGTGGCGCTGCAGCACTTCGATCTTGTAGCCGTCGGGATCGTTGACGAAAAAGAACAGGCCGAAGAGCCTGCCGTCGCGATTGAGCTCGACCAGCTCACCCGGTTTCAGCCCGAGTTTCAGCATGCGCTCACGTTCGACCGCCACCTCGTGGACCGAGACGGCGAGATGGCCATAGGCATTGCCGAGAGCGTAGGGCTCGGTCCGGCCCTTGTTGACCGTCATCTCCAGTTCGAAGCCGGTCTCTGCATTGCTGAGATAGATCAGCGTGAAGGTTTCGAAATCGACACGGTCGGCGACCGAGAGGCCGAAGGCTTTGCTGTAGAATTCGACCGAACGCGCCTCGTCGAGAACACGGATCATGGAGTGGATCATCTTCGCCAATTCTGCCTCCCATTTTTTCGGTCACGCCTGTGGTAGCGGTCCCCTTACGCCGCGCGCAAGCCGATTCTTCGCGTGATCGCCGCTTCGACGAGGCCCATGGCGTCATAGATCAGCACCGCCATCAGGCCGACGATCAGCCCGCCCTGCAGGATGAAGGCGGTATTGTCCGATATCAGCCCGGCGATGATCACTTCGCCGAGACCCTTTGCCGCCACCGTCGAGCCGATCGTCGCCGTGCCGATATTGATGACGGTCGCGACCTTCAGCCCTTCGAGGATCAGCGGCAGGGCCAGCGGCAGCTCGACCCGCAACAGCCGCTGCGTGGCGCTCATGCCCATGCCGTCGGCGGCGTCGAGCACCTGCGGCGACACCTGCTTGAGGCCGGCGACGGTATTTTCGAAGATCGGCAAGAGGCCGTAGAGAAAGAGTGCGATCAGCGTCGGCATGGCGCCGAAGCCGGTGGCGGGAACGGCCAGCGCCAGCACCGCGACCGGCGGAAAGGTCTGCCCGGCATTGGCAATCGCCCGCGACAGCGGCAGGAAGTCGGCGCCGCTGTCGCGGGTGACGAAGATGCCGCCGAGAACGGCAAGCACGGCGCTGCAGGCGATCGAGCCGATGACGAGCTGCAGATGTCCGAGCGCAAGCGAGGCAAGGCTGTTCTGCGTATAGACGGCGGGCGCATTGTTGCTGGTCAGCGGCGTCAGCAGGAAGGAAAGCCACTCGGTCCTGAACAGCAGGATCAAGAGCAGGGCGAGCGCCGCCAGGCGGAAGAGATTGGCGACGAGGAGTTTCATGCCTTGCGGCCCAGTTCGAGCAGCCGGCTCATCGAGATCGATCCGACAGCGGCCTTCTCGCCATCCTGCACGGCCGCCTCGTCGACCCCCTGCCAGATCATTTCGGCGAGCGCGTCGCGTAGGCTCAGCGACTGCGGCAGGGCATAGGCAAGCCCGCTTTTGGCCGGCTCCATGCTCTCCTTCAGCGGCAGCAGCGACATCAGCTTCAGCGCCCGGTCGGAGGTGCCGGTCAGTTGCTGGACGAAGGGATCGGCGGGTTCGGTGAGGATCTTTTCCGGCGTCGAGCATTGCAGCAAGCGGCCCTGGCTCATCACCGCGATCTGATTGCCGAGATGGAAGGCCTCGTCCATATCGTGGGTGACGAGGATGATGGTGGTGCCGAACTGCTTCTGGATCGCCAGCAGGTCGTCCTGCGCCTTGCCGCGGATGACGGGATCGAGGGCGCCGAACGGCTCGTCCATCAGCAGCAGTTCCGGTTCGGCCGCCAGCGCCCGGGCGACGCCGACGCGCTGCTGCTGGCCGCCGGAAAGCTGGTGCGGATATTTGTCGGCGAAAGTTGCCGGATCGAGGTTGAACAGTCCAAGCAGTTCTTCGACGCGCGCTGCGATGCGCGTCGAATCCCATTCGAGCAACTGCGGCACGGTGGCGATATTCTGCGCGACGGTTCGGTGCGGGAAGAGGCCGTGCCCCTGGATGGCGTAGCCGATCCGGCGGCGAAGCTCGGTCACCTCGACGTCCATGACATTCTGGCCGCCGACGAAGATCTCGCCCTCGGTGATCGGCACCAGCCGGTTGATCATCCGCATCAGTGTCGATTTGCCGGAGCCCGACGTGCCGACGACGACGGTGATTGAGCCCTTTTCGACCTGCATCGAGACATTGTCGACGACGGTGGCAGCACCATAACGCTTGGTGACGTTGCGGATTTCGATCATGCTCATGCGGCAGGCCCCCGGATGCTGTCGATGACCGCATCGAGGATGACGGCCGATGAGAAGGCGAGGAAGACGGTCGGCACGGCGCCGAGCAGGACGAGATCCATCGCCGTCTGGCCGAGCCCCTGGAAGATGAAGATGCCGAAGCCGCCGCCGCCGATCAGCGCGGCGATCGTCACCATGCCGATCGCCTGCACCAGCACGATGCGGATGCCGGTGAGAATGACAGGAAAGGCGAGCGGCATGTCGATACGAACAAGGATCTGCCGGCGCGTCAGCCCCATGCCGGCCGCGGCGTCGCGCACCGAGGGATCGACGCCCTGCAGGCCGACAACGGTATTGGCGACGATCGGCAGCAGCGAATAGAGCACCAGTGCGATCAGCGCCGGCGCCGTGCCGATGCCGCGGATACCGGCAGCGGCGGCCAGCGGCACATGCGTGGCGAGATAACCGAGCGGCAGCATCAAGAGGCCGAAGAGCGCCAGACTCGGGATCGTCTGGATGAGGCTCAGGCCCTGCAGCACGACCGCGCGCAGCCTGGGCACCCAGAAGCAGAGGATGCCGAGCGGCAGGCCGAGGATAATGGCGATGGCAAGCGAGCCGAGCGCCAGCAGCAGATGCGAAATCGCTTCCGTCTCGAATTGCGGCGCCCGCGTCGAAAATTCCTTCATGATCGACAGGCTGTCGAGCAGGCCGGAGGCGAGCGAGATGAAGAGCAGCGCCGTATAGGCCGCAAGCGCCGCCACCCGCATCCATGGCGCCAGCCTTATCTTGACCAGCGCATCGGAGATGACGAGCCCGATCACCGCGAACAGCACCCAGAAGCCGCCGCCGGGCGTCATGCGCGCCACGGTGCTGCCGGGCGGCGTCGCCGCGCTCGAGACGAGACCGATCGCCACGACCAGCGCCGCAAGGCAGAGTGTCGCGATGACAAGCCGCGCCAAGGCGTTGCGGAGAAACAGCGTGGCGAAGGCCGTGAGAATGAGGAGGGCGGTCAGGATGACGACGGAAGGCTGGGGAAGCAGCTGAGCCAGCAGCATCGGCTTGCCGGCGGCGATGCGGTTCGCCTTGACGTAGATGAAGGGCATCAGTGCGGTGGCCGCAATGCCGCCGGCCACCAGAACCACGCCGAGCCGGTCCAGCCTGCGGACCGCTGAGGTTTCGTCCATCGATCCAACCTTATGGGGAAAGGACGCTCCGCCCGCTGCCGGGCGGAGCGGGCGATGATTACTTCAGGAAGCCTTTTTCCTTGAGATAGGCCTCGGCGACGGACTTTGCCGGCTCGCCGTCGACCTGGATCTTGGCGTTGAGCTTGCGCAGTTCGTCGGCGCTGAGGCTCTTGAAGATCGGCGAGAGGATTTCCTCGATCTTCGGATTGGCCTTCAACACCGCTTCGCGGATGATCGCGGTCGGCGCATAGACCTGCTGCACGCCCTTGTCGTCTTCGAGAACGGTCAGTTCGGCCGCTTCGATCGCGCCGTCGGTGCCGTAGACCATGGCGGTGTTGACGCCGTTCGTCTGGTCGGCGGCTGCCTTGATCGTCGCCGCCGTGTCGCCGCCGGAGAGAACGACCATCTGGTCGGGCTTCAGCTGGAAGCCGTAGGTCGTCTGGAAGGCGGGAAGCGCGCCGGCCGAGTTGACGAATTCGGAAGACGCGGCAAGCTTGGCGGTGCCGCCGCCGGCAACCCATTTGCCGAAATCGGACATGGTCTTCAGCTTGTTCGGCTCGGCGACATCGTTGCGCACGGCAAGCGCCCAGGTGTTGTTGGCGGGTGACGGCGTCAGCCAGACGATCTTATTGGCGTCGTAATCGAGCTTCTTCGCCAGCTCATATCCCTGGTCGTTGTTCTTCCAGGCGGCGTCATCGGCCTTGTTGAAGAAGAAGCCGGCATTGCCGGTATATTCCGGGTAGATATCGATTTCGCCTGCGGTGATCGCTTTGCGCACGACGGGCGTGGCGCCGAGCGCAATGCGGTCCTGCGTCTTGATGCCGTTTGCTTCGAGCGCCAGTGCGATGACATTGCCGAGCAGCGTGCCTTCCGTGTCGATCTTCGACGAGACGACGACGTCTGCGGCCTGAACCGCACCCGCCGCAAAGGCGGAGAGCGAGACGGCAAGTACGAGTTTCTTCAGCATGGAATATCCCCTGTTTTAACACCGTTGACGTGGCGCAAGCCCCCGGCGGGAGGCGTATGCGCAGGAAATCCGCCGGCGAGGGCGACAAGGCCGCCATCATGCCGGAATTGCGTGCGTCATGGAAATAGCGTGCACGCTCGAAAAATCGATGCAGGCCCCCTCCAGTATTTGCGTTCGCGCCCTTGATTATGGCGGCGAACGCGGTGCGGCGCGCGGAAAGCCATTCCCTTTTCCAGGGCCGGCGCGACTTGTTTTTGTTCCCTTGCGTGTTTCCGCGATGCTTCCGGTGCTCTTCTGCGGATAACCGCCGCCCGGATTTTATGACGGCGACGATAGCCCGGCTCTGTCGAGGCAGGGATATCTTTTTTCGTGAACACATCATATCGTCCGGTTTTTAAAGCGCTTTCCGGAGCCAGCCTTTGCATCTCGGCGCCCTGTTCATAATCGGCCACGTCCTGACCTCGGCTTCGGTCCGCGAGACCGCGCGCCGCTTCCAGCTGTCGCCCTCCACCGTGTCCGCAGCCATCCGCAATGCCGAGACCGAGCTGGCGATGAAGCTGACGGAACGCGCTTCCGGCGAGCTGGTGACGCTGATCGCAAGCGGCGGCGTGCTCGAAGGCCTGGAGCCGATCACGGTCGCGATCGGCGAACTCTGCCAGTTCGCCGGCCAAGTCGGCGCCGGCGGGATCGATGAGGCCTGGGCCGCCCGCATTCCCGTCAAGATCGTCGCAATCGAGCGCTTTCTTGAGGTCGCCGACCAGGGCAGCATCAACCGCGCTGCCCGCCGCCTTCATCTCGGTCAGCCGCAGCTTTCGCTTCAGCTTGCCAATCTTGAAAAATTTCTGGGCCGCCGGCTGTTCGAGCGGCAGGCGCAGGGCTCGGTGCTGACGGAGGAGGGCAGGCGCGCCTACCAGATCTTTATGGCGATCAGCCAGGCGTGGAATGATCTGAAATCGGCGGCCGACGAGCGCTATCGCCGCACCGCCCGGTCGCTGCGCATCGGCTCGATCATCCCGACCGGATCGGAAAGCTGGGTGGCGCGCTGCCTCGGGCTGCTGGTCTCCGAATGGAACGCGCGCCGCAGCAACAATGCGATCTCGCTGGTCTCGATGACCGCCGACGATCTGCGCGAGGCGCTGAAGAGCGGCCGCATCGATGTGGCGATCCTGGATTCGGTCTTCGGCCTGGAAGACTTCCGCCATCGCGAACTGCTGCAGACCGACATGGTGGTGATCGCCCCGCCGCACAGCACGGAAACGACGGTCGCCGATCTCGTCGCCGGTCATGCGATCTGCATGCCGAGCCCGCGCACCGGCCTCGGCCATGCGGCCATGGCCTTCAGCGCCGAGCGTGCACCCGACCGGCGCCTGCGCAGCCGCGATATCACCGCGGCGGATTCGCTGCCCGTGATCGTCGATCTCGTCGCCAATCACGGTTACGTTTCCTTCCTCGGCCGCGTCAGCGCCATGCCGATTGCCGGCAAGGTGCGCATCGTCGATCTCGACGAGCACCTGCCGATGTCCTATCACGTCGCCTTCAACCACCGCAAAGCCGCCGCCGATGCCTGTGCCGTCATCATCGCGGCGGCGGCAAGAATAACGTCGGAAGCCGTCGCGAAAACCGACGCAGTCAGGGAGAGCGCAGCATGACGATCCTGCTGGAAGTCTGCGTCGATAGCGTCGAGGGCCTTGCCGCCGCGATCGAAGGCGGCGCCGGCCGCATCGAGCTCTGCTCGGCGCTGGAGCTCGGCGGCCTGACGCCGCTGCCGAGCCTGATGCGGATCGCCGCCCGGGCGCCCATTCCGGTTTACGCGATGATCCGCCCGCACGCCGGTCCCTTCATCTTCGGCCGTACCGACGAGGAAGCGATGCTGCTTGATATCGACGCCGTGCGCGCTTCAGGCCTCGCCGGCGTCGTCATCGGCGCCAACCGGCCGGACGGCACGCTCGACATGCCGCTGATCCACCGTCTGAAGGCGCATGCTTCCGGCCTCGGCTCGACGCTGCACCGGGCTTTCGATCTGGTGCCGGATGCCGATGAGGCGCTGGAGCAGGCGGTCGAGCTCGGCTGCGAACGCATCCTCACCTCCGGCTGCGCGCTGAAGGCCGCCGACGGCATCGAAACCCTGAAACGCCTGTCGGCAAAGGCGGCCGGCCGCATTGCGATCATGCCCGGCAGCGGCATCCGCCCTGCCAATGTCGGGGCGATCTTGCAGACAACCGGCGCCCGCGAGGTGCATGGATCCTGCAGCTCGCCGGTCGACAGCGTCGATCCACGTGCGGTCGCCTTTGGTTTCGAGGCGAAGAGCAGCAATAGGACGGATGTTGATGTGGTCAGGGAGATGTGCAGGGTAATTGCGGCGGCGGGTTAGCGAGCGGCGCCGACACGAGCGCCGCTCGACAGCGGCCCCTCACCCTAACCCTCTCCATGCGAGAGATCTGTGGGAACGGAGAGCTCACGGCTTCCCCCCTTCGCCCCGCGAGCGGGGAGAAGGTGCCGGCAGGCGGATGAGGGGCTGGTCTCACATCCGATGCCGCTGAGGAAGCAACCCACTCCCCACATCTCTGGAATTATCCTAACTCCCAACCCGGATCACCGCCTTGATCAGCCCGCTCTTTTCATGCGCCCAGCGCGCCAGATCACGCGGCGCGTCGGCAAGCGTCGTGCGATGGGTGATCAGTTTATCCACCGGCACAAGCCCTTTGGCGATCGAAGCCGCCACATGTTCGAAATCGGCGCGGGTGGCGTTGCGGCTGCCGATCAGCATCATCTCCCGCTTGTGGAATTCCGGGTCGGAGAAGCGGATGTCGTCCTTGACGACGCTGACCAGCACCAGCGCGCCGCCATGGGCGACGAAGGAGAAGGCCTTTTCCATCGACGGGCCGTAACCCGTCGCGTCGAAGACCACGTCGAAACCGTCGCCGTCGGTTTTTTCCCGCACGGCCTCGGCTGTCCCTTCATTGGCGACGATGCCGGAGGTGAAGCCGAAGCGTTCGGCCGCCATCTGCAGCCGCTCGGTGCTGGTATCGAGCAGCGTCACTTCATGCCCTGCGATGCGCGAGAAGATCGCCGTCCCGAGCCCGATCGGCCCGGCGCCGATGACGAGTGACCGCGCGCCGGCCCCGGCCAGCGATCGGCGCACCGCATGGGCGCCGATCGCCAGGAACTCGACTGTCGCCACAGCCTCAGGGCTGAGGCCCTTGGCGGGATAGAGATTGCCTGCCGGAACCGAGATCTCCTCGCAAAAGGCGCCGTCGGTATGGACGCCGAGCACCTTGATGTTGGTGCAGCAATTCGGCTTTCCCTGGCGGCAGGCGATGCATTGGCCGCAGGAGAGATAGGGATTGACGATGACCGGCGTGCCGGCCGTCAAATCCACGCCGTTGCCGGCTTCCAGCACTGTCGCCGAGATTTCATGTCCCATCACCCGGGGATATTCGAGGAAGGGGTGTTTGCCCTCGAAGATATGATAATCCGTGCCGCAGATGCCGACATGGCTGACGGCAAGCCGCACCCAGCCGGGCGCCGGTGCGGCGGGGGATGGCCGTTCGACGACCTCGAGCACGCCGGGCTCCCGGCAAACAACTGCTTTCATGACAGGTCTCGCATTCTTTGTTCTTTACTCTGCGTCGTACCGCTGCTGTTCTGTTCGTGTGGATAGCTGCCCCTCACCCTAACCCTCTCCCCGTAAACGGGGCGAGGGGACTTGCCCTGCGCGACGTCAATGGGCACGGAGAGGTTTGCGGCGTTTGCCCTTCTCCCCGCGAGCGGGGAGAAGGTGGCGGCAGCCGGATGAGGGGCGCTCTCCTGCTCGCCTTTCAACTGCTCTTGCGGCGGCGCAGCTGGTCGAAGAAGACGATCACGATGATCAGCAGACCGGTGATGATGCGCTGCCAGAAGGAGTTGACGTTCAGAAGGTTGGCGCCGTTGTTGATGGTGGCGAGGATGAAGGCGCCGATCAGCGGGCCGTGCACCGAGCCGACCGCACCGAACAGGCTGGTGCCGCCGATGACCGAGGAGGCGATAGCCTGCAGCTCCCAGCCGTCGGCCTGCGTCGCATTGCCGATGGCGATGCGCGAGGCGAGCAGCACGCCGACGAAAGCGGCGAAGCCGGCCGAGAGAATATAGGCAAGATAGATCATGCCCTTGACGTTGACGCCGGAAAGGCGCGCCGCTTCGGCATTGGAGCCGACCGCGAAGAGATAGCGGCCCCAGCGGCTCAGATGCAGGAAGACGAAGGAGGGCACCGCCACCAGGATGACCATCCAGAACAGGCTTGGGATGCCGAGGAAATCGGCGCGGGCGAAATTGCTGAAGCTTTCGTCGGTGATGCTGATCGTCGAACCGTTGGTGATCAGCAGGCCGATGCCGCGCAGCGACGTCAGGGTCGCCAGCGTGATGATGAAGGGCGGCAGGCCCATATGGACGATGCCGAAGCCGTGGAAGGCGCCGATCGCCACACCGATGGCAAGCGTGAGCAGGATCGCTGCCCAGAGCGGCACGCCCGCCTGCAAGAGCCAGGCGATGATGACGGTGCAGAAGCCGACGATCGCGCCGACCGACAGGTCGATGCCGGCGGTGATGATGACGAAGGTCTGGCCGAGCGCCAGGATCGCCGTCATCGCCCCTTGACGCAGCAGGTTGGAAATGTTGAGCGGCGTCCAGAAGCTGGCGGTGACGAAGCCGAGCACGATCCAGAGGAAGATCAGCAGGCCGATCAGGGTCAGGCCGAACAGGATGTTCATCTTCCGGCGTGGCGGCGGCGCGACGATTTCGGTGGGGGTGGCAGTCATGAATTTTCTCCCTCTTAAAGCATTTCCGTTTTTCTCCGAAATACGGAAATGCTCTATCTCTTTGTTTTGACGCAATTTCCGGACGCAAAACCGCAGTGCACTTTGCTGGAATTGCTTATGCTCAGACGCCGATCGCTTCGCTGAGCACTTGTTCATGCGTCGCTGCATGGAAATCATGGCTGGCGACGATCTTGCCGCCGCGGAAGACGTGCAGCCGGTCGGCCAGTTCGTAAACCTCGGGCAGGTAGGAGGAGATCAGGATGATGCCGGCCCCCTCCTTCAGAAGCTTGGCGAACAGCCGGTAGATTTCCGCCTTGGTGCCGACATCGACGCCGACGGTCGGTTCGTCGAAGATGAACAGCCTTGCGCCGTGGCTCAGCCACTTGCCGATGACGATCTTCTGCTGGTTGCCGCCCGACATGCTGGAGGCCGGAACCCGCCGGCTCGGCGTCTTGATGCTGAGATCGCGGATCTGCCTGTCGGCATTGGCCGATTCCCGCGCGTGGTTGATGACGGGCCCATGGCTCAGCCGCCCGAACACCGGCAGGTTGATGTTGAGGCCGATCGGCAGGTTGAGGCAGAGCCCCTGGTCGCGTCGGCTTTCCGGCGCCAGCGCAATGCCGAGTTCCATCGCGGTGCGTTCGTTGCGGATATCGACACGTTTGCCCATCCACTCGATCTCGCCTGATCTGATCGGCTGGCGTCCGTAGAGGCCGAGCGCGAATTCGCTGCGGCCGGCGCCGATCAGCCCGTAGAGTCCGACGATCTGTCCGGCTTTGACGCTGAGCGATACGTCCTCGAAGCCCGGACCCGACAGACCCTTGACGGCGACGATCGTCTCGCCGATCGCAATCTCTTCCTTGTGGTAGATCTGCTCGATCGAGCGGTTGATCATCAAAGCGATCAGCTCAGCATCGTTGGTCTCGCCGATCAGCCGCGTGCCGACATGCGTGCCGTCGCGCAGCACCGAGACACGGTCGGCCAGTTCGAACACTTCCTCCATGCGGTGGCTGATATAGACGATGGTGACGCCTTCGCCCTGCAGCCGGCGGATCAGCTTGAACAGCTGCGCCGATTCCTGGCGCGTCAGATAGGCCGTGGGTTCGTCGAAGATCAGGAACTGCGTGCCGCGCATCGCCGCCCGCGCCGTCGCCACCAGCTGCTGCTGGCCGATCGTCAGCGAGCTTAAGAGTGCGCCCGCCGGCAGGCCGAAACCGAGATCGTCGAGCACGGCCTGCGCCATCTTCTCCATCTGTTTCTTGCGCATCAGGCCGTAACGGTTGACCTCGTCGCCGAGGAAGAGGTTGGCGGCAACCGTCAGGTGTGGGCAGAGCACGACTTCCTGGTGCACGGCGTTGATGCCGCGGGCGATCGCCTCGTTCGGCGTCGACAGCCCGACGGGATGGCCGCACCACAGCACCTCGCCGGCCGTGCGGGTGATGACGCCGGTGAGCAATTTGATGAGGGTGGATTTGCCGGCGCCGTTTTCGCCGACGATGGCGTGGATTTCACCGGCCAGAAAGGTCAGCGTCGCCGGCTTCAGCGCCTGCACATGACCGTAGTTCTTCTGCAGGCCTTTGAGTTCGAGGATAGGCGACCCCGTGGGGATTCGATTGGCTTCTTTCAGCGTGGCGCTGTCATCGTGGCGATGACTGACCTCTTCCAGTCCGATCATGGACCTCTCCTCCTCTTGTCGCGTCTGTCCATCCCTGCTGAACCATACCATGGCCCCTGATAACCTGGATAGAAAAGGCCGCGCCGGTTTTTGAGCCGGCGCGGCCGTTTGTCGTCTTACTTGATCTTCGGGTTCAGGAGTGCGTCGATCTTCGGATCGGCCATGTTCGCCTTGGTGACGAGGTTGGCGCCGGTATCGACATTCTCAGGAACCTTTTCGCCCTTGGAGACGGCAAGCGCGGTCTTGATGCCGTCATAGCCCATGCGATAGGGGTCCTGAACGACGAGGCCGGCGATCGCGCCGTCCTTGAGGAAGCCGACCGTCTTGTCGTCGCTGTCGAAGCCGATGACCTTGATCTTGTCGCCGAGCTTGTTTTCGGCGATCGCCTGGCCAACGCCCTGCGCCAGGATGAGGTTCGAGGCGAAGACGCCGACGAGGTTCGGATTGGCGGTGATCAGGTCGGTCATCATGTTGAGGCCGGTCGTCGCCTGGCCGTCACCATACTTGTCGGCGATGACCTTCAGGCCGGGATGCTTGGTCTTGATCTGATCCAGGAAGCCTTCGCGGCGCTGCTCGAGCGAGCCGACACCGGGAAGATTGGTGAGGATGACGATGTCGCCTTCTTCCTTGCCGGTCATCTCCTTGATGGCGGCGGCAAGACCGTCGGCGGCGATGCGGCCGCCCTGGACGTTGTCGGTCGTCAGGAACGACTTGAACGCCTTGGAGTCGGCGCCCGAGTCGATGCCGATGATCGGAACCGACTTGGCAGCTTCATCGATCGGCTTGCCGAGCGCCTTGAATTCCGTCGGCGAGATGACGATGGCGGCCGGCTTGCCGGCAACGGCGTTCTCGAGAATGCTGATCTGGCCGTTGATGTCGGATTCGGCCTGGGCGCCGAGTTCCGGCACGTTGACGCCGAGATCCGTGCCGGCCTTGCGGGCGCCGGCCAGAACGATCTGCCAATAGAAGGACGTCGTGTCCTTGACGATGATCGGGATCGTTACATCGGCGGCAAAGGACGTGACCGGCATCGCCGTGGCGATGACGGCGGCGCCTGCCAGCGCGGTAAAGGCGCGGCGAGACAGAAGGGATTTCACGATGCTCATTAGGGTTCTCCTCTCAGGATGCGTTCTCCTCCAATAAACCGGACCGCTGAACGCTGGCGGATGGTTTTTATCGATAAAAAACATTTGCAGGGAGAAGCTAGCCGAGGCGCAAGCAAATTGCAAGTGCGTCAACCGGGCTTTTTTGCTTCCGTAAACTCCCTACAAATAGCTGATTTCATTTCAATACAACCATAACCTAAAATAGGTGTCAGGCGAGATCGACCTCGTGCGGATGCACGACGCCCTTTTTCAGAATCAGGTTGCCATACAGCCGGAATTCCGTCGTCGCGACGATATAGGCGGCCTTGCGGGCCATCGCATAGAAGGCGAAGCGCTCCACCGGCACGATGGAAAAATCGCCGGCGCGCCTGGAGACGATCTCTTGGAACTCGGCGCAGACCTCGGGCACGGCCCGGGGATCGCCGACCACCTCCATCCGCCATGCGGTTTCCGGCACGAACGTGTCGAGCGGCATATGGGTCAGGATGGCCTCGGCCATGTCAGTGGCGCTGACGCCATCGGCGCGGATGACCGGCGGGCCCATCGAGCCCGCGGGAAAATTGGCGTCCGCTATGACGATATCGTCGCCATGGCCCATGGTCTTCAGCGCATGGAGCAGGTCGGGACCGAGCAGCGGATGAATACCCTTGAGCATGGCGTCTCCTTCAGACTCTGACCGCATCGGCGCCGAGCGGCGGCGCGACCAGCGTATAGGGCTCGAATTCGCCGTAGATGCTATCGGGCAGCGGCGGCTCGACGGTCTCCATGTTGCGTGTCAGGCTCGAAGGTTTCGCCGTGCCGATCAGCACCGAGGCGACGATCGGATCGCGCAGCGGAAACTGCATGGCGGCAGCGGCGAGCGGCGCCCCATGACGCTTGGCGATCGCCTCCATCGCGCCGACCTTGGCAAGCACGTCCTCGCTTGCCGGCATATAGTCGAAATGCGAGCCGGGCACAGGGCCGGTGGCGAGAATGCCGGAGTTGAAGACGCCGCCGATGACGAGCGAGGTGCCCTTCTGCCGGCAGAGCGGCAGCAATTCGGCGACCGCCGAACGGTCGAGCAGCGTATAGCGGCCGGCCAGCAGGATGCAGTCGAGATCGGCATGGCGCATGACGTCGAGGCAGACCGGCACTTCGTTGACGCCGAGGCCGAAGGCGGAGATCGCGCCGGAGGATTTCAGCTCTTCCAGCGCCTTCACGCCGGAATCGAGCAGCTGCTTCTGGTAGACCGCGTTCTTTGCCGCACCATGCGTATAGACGCCGATATCGTGCACATAGAGAATGTCGATGCGATTGAGGCCGAGGCGGGCATAGCTGAACTCGACCGAGCGCATGATGCCGTCATAGGAATAGTCGTAATCGGCATCGAAGGAGAGCGGGTCGACATAGCTATAATCCGGCACCGTTCCCGTCGGCACCGGCCGCAGCAGCCGGCCGACCTTGGTGGAGAGCACGTAGGACCGATCCGGCTGATCGCGCAGGAAATCGCCGACCCGCCGTTCCGCAAGGCCGAGCCCGTACCAGGGGGCGACATCGAAATAGCGGATGCCGCTGTCCCAGGCTGCCTGCAGGGTTTCCATCGCCTGCTCGCGCGGGCAGGCCCGGTAAAGACCGCCCAGGGGCGCCGCCCCATAGCTGATTTCGGTCACTTCGAGCTTGGTCCTGCCGATCCGTCTCGTCTTCATCACGCCTCCTCGCCAAGCTTTCGGGATTTTCTATTTCAGATCAGAGCGTTGCGCCGAGATGCCAGGGCACGAATTCATTGTCGCCGTAGCCGAAGAGTTCGCTCTTCGTCCTTTTGCCGGAGGCCGTATCGATGATCAGGTCGAAGATCTCGCGGCCCTTGCCGCTGATCGTCGCATCGCCGGTGGCGATCGTGCCGCAATCGATGTCCATGTCTTCTTCCATCGCCGCATAGAGCGCCGAATTGCTGGAAAGCTTCAGCGACGGCGCCGGCCGACAGCCGAAGCAGCTGCCGCGGCCGGTGGTGAAGGCGATCATATTCGCCCCGCCGGCAACCTGGCCGGTCGCCGAGACCGGGTCGTAGCCGGGTGTGTCCATGAAGACGAGGCCGGGGGCGGTGACCCGCTCGGCATAACCATAGACCGCCGTCAGCGGCGAGCGCCCGCCCTTGGCGACGGCGCCGAGCGATTTTTCCAGGATGGTGGTCAGGCCGCCGCGCTTGTTGCCGGGCGAGGGGTTGTTGTCGAGCGAGGCGCCGTGCAGCGCCACATACGCCTCCCACCAGGCGATTTTCTCATCGAGCTTCTTCGCCACGTCGTCGGTGACGGCGCGGCTGCGCAGCAGATGTTCCGCACCATAGATTTCCGAGGTTTCCGACAGGATCGCCGTGCCGCCGGCCGCCGCCAGGAGATCGGCCGCCACACCGAGCGCCGGATTGGCGGTGATGCCGGAAAACCCGTCCGAGCCGCCGCATTGCAGGCCGATGATGATCTCGCCGATCAGGATCGGCACGCGCTTTTCCCTGCCGACATCGGCAGCGATTTCGCGCAGCACGCCCATGGCGCGCTCGACCGCCCGGCGCGAGCCGCCGGCGTCCTGGATGTTGAAATGCCGTTTCGAGGCGCCCGCACCGCTCTGGCCGTACAGCGTCAGCTGGTTGACCTCGCAGCCGAGGCCGATCATCAGCACGCCGCCGAAATTCACATGCCTGGTGTAGCCGGCCAGCGTCCGGTGCAGCACGTTCATGCCGTCGCCGGTCGAGCTCATGCCGCAGCCCTGGTCGTGCACGATCGGCACGAATCCGTCGATGCCGTCATAATGCGGCAGGATCGTCCGGTTCGCCTCGTCGGCGATCGCCCGGCAGACCGTGGTGGAACAGTTCACGCTGGCGATGATGCCGATATAGTTGCGCGTCGCTGCCCGCCCGTCGGCCCGGCGATAGCCCATGAAGCTGCGCGCCTTGTCTTCGCTGGTCGCTGCTTCCGGCGCCGAATTGGCGGTCGCGGCAAGCCGGTCGTTTTCGAAATGCAGATTGTGGCTGTGCACATGGTCGCCGGCCTTGACCTCGGCCGTGGTGCGGCCGATCGCCTGGCCGTATTTCACGACAGGAGACCCGAGCGGAATATCCGCGATCGCCACCTTGTGGCCGGGATCGATTTTCTGAGAGGCCACGATGCCGGCAACCGTCGAACCCGGCGCGATGGCGGCCGTCGCGACCGCGACATTGTCGCCGGCCGAAAGGATGATCCAAGGCTGTTTGTCCAAACTCATCTCTCCAGAAGCATCACGCGGTTTTCGAATGGCACATGCGCATTGATTTTGTTTTTTATCTACAATAAACATTTTCAAGTCAACGGGAATATTGATCCTGTGGACGAGGACGGCGATGCGCCGCAGGCGTGCGGAAATACGCTAATGGTCGTTTGAACACGCTCCGGTCTGACTCTCTTCTGCCTTTCGGCGGAATGGCGGTTTTGGCCCGCGGGCGGAAAGCGGGGGGTCTGATGGCACGGCAGAACACGGTCTTCAAGGAAGCCTATAACAGGTATGCCGCGGCCCTGCGCACGGATACCGCGCTGCCCTCGGAGCCGGAGATCGCCGCCCAGCTCGGCGTCAGCCGTTCCACCGCGCGCGCCATCCTGACGCGTCTGAGCGAGGAAGGCATCATCCGTTGGAACAAGCGCCAGAAGACCGTGCTGCGCCAGCCGACCGACCGCGACCTTTTTCCCTCGGAAGAAACGGATTCCCTGCACGACATCATCGAGCGCAGTTTCATGCAGCGCATCCTTTCCGATGATGCCGCGCCCGGCATGCAGATCAACGAGCTGGAGCTTGCCCGCGAGATCGGCACCGGCACAACAAGCGTGCGCGAATTCCTGATCCGCTTCTCCCGCTTCGGGCTCATCGAGAAGCGGCCGAACAGCCATTGGACGCTGAAAGGCTTCACCCGCGAATTCGCGCTCGAACTCGCCGATGTTCGCGAGATGTTCGAGCTGCATTCGGCTGCCGAATTCGGCCGGCTTCCCCGCGACAATCAGGCCTGGACCGATCTTGCCGCCATGCGCGAGGAGCATCTCGCCATGCTCGCCGACATCAACGAGCGCTTCAAAGATTTCTCCGTCCTCGACGAACGCTTCCACCTCTTGATCCATCGCGCCTCGAAGAACCGCTTCATCGCCGATTTCTACGATGCGATCGCCATCATCTTCCATTATCACTACCAGTGGAACAAGACCGCCGCCCGCGAACGCAACGAGCGCGCCATCCACGAACATCTGGATTACATCGCCGCACTCGAATCCGGCGACCAGGCGGCCATCGAGAAAGCCTGCCGCGTCCACCTGCGCTCCGCCCGCCAGACCCTGCTGCAATCCCTGCCGCAGAATGCGACGGAGAGTGCGTGAGGTAGCGTAAGAAGGGCGACAAACGTCGTGCCCGTGGCCCCCTCATCCGACCCTTCGGGCCACCTTCTCCCCGCTGGGGAGAAGAGGAAGCAAGGCGCGCCGGCACTGCCCAAACGAACCGCCTGCTTGAAGGCTCCGCCAAATGGAGTCGATGGCAATGCGGCATTCTCCCTCTTCTCCCCAGCGGGGAGAAGGTGGCCCGAAGGGCCGGATGAGGGGGCCACACGGCAGGACCAACGACGATTAGTCTATCCGGACGCAGCGTCGCTGCAAATGTCTGCTGGCACTACGGCTCGTAGCGCACATTTATAAATCCATCTATGTCGGCAAAACTCTGGGTTGATCCCACTGCGGCGTCAAAGCTATTGAAATAATTCCTCGATGCGCCTGGTCAACGCATCCACGCCCGCGATCAGCGATGGTCGTCAATGGAAAGCAGGTTCCGATGGAAAACACCTCTGCCCCCGCCAGCGGTATCGAATGGACGCTGGCAGATTTCCTCAGCACCTATCGCTATTGGGCCGTCTTCCTTTCCTCGCTTCTCATTGCCGTCGGCGGCCAGGGTCTGAGCACGGTCTTTCCCTTGATCTCGCAAATGGCGGACAGCAGTGTTCAGACGATCGGGATCTTCTATTTCGGCTCCACCCTCGGCTGGGTCGGCGGCGCCTTTCTGGCCTCTATCGTCGCGGGCCGCCATGGCCGGTCGGCACTGATCTCCCCCATTCTCGTCTGTGCCGTCGTCGCCGTCGCTTTTCTGCCGCTGCCTGCTTTGTGGGGGTCGCCGGGCTTTCTGCTCTTCTTCGGCCTGGTTCTCGGTGCCCTTCGGGCGGTCTTCCCGCTCGCGAGCGCGATATTCCTGGTGGGCGGGCGACCGGGCAAAATCGACTTCGGCTGCGCTCTGACGCTGATGTCGACGACGATCCTGATCTCGGCCTTTGCGCCGCTCGGCGCGTCGTGGCTATACGGGCTCGATCTCGGCGCCGTGCCTGTCGTTTCAGCCTTTCTGGCCTGCCTGCTCCTCGCGGTCATCTTGCTGGTGCCGGCCGGCAACCTCGCCTTCGACGACGCGCCGCGTCCCCGCCACAAGCCGCTTGCGCCGCGGCAGCGCTCGCCTCTCCTCGTTGCCGTCATCCTGATCACCCCGCCGATCCTGATTCTGCTGGCGGCGGTCGGCATTCGTCTGTTTCAGGCAACCGATGCCGGCGTCAGCGGTTCTTCGATCGCGCTGCTCCTCGCACTTCTGGTCTTCGCCATTGCCGTGGCCGGTTTTATCTATCTCGCCTATTGGGTCTATCGCATCCACGGCGAGCTGGCGGGCGCAGCACCATCGCAGCGCCTGCTGACGCCGCTTGCCGCCGTGCTGATCGCGATCCTCGTACCGCTCGGATTGCCGGTTCTTCTCATGACCCTTGGCGATCTCCTCAACCAGCGGGCTCGCGACAGAGGCCGGGGAAACGTCGTTTCGATTGCCTGGCTCGGCATCTGGAGTTTCATCGTTCCGCCGGTCGCCATCGCGATGATCCAGAACGCGGCGAATGACAGCTATGTCGTTGGCGCGGACAGGGCGGCGTAACAGCCGCCCGCGCAACTGCGCCTCATCGCCGTGAGACCTGCGATGCCGCGTCCGGCGCCGGCCCACATGAAACCTTTTGATTTGTAAGCCGTTGTCAGGCTTATGACCGACGCTAAACTCAACCCGAAATCGGTCGACGGCACCGAGGAGCACGGTGCCGAGAAGTCGCGCCCCGAGGAGGCATCGACTGTCGAGGCCGCGCCGCCGCCAGATCCCATCGAACCCAGTCCGGAGCTCACGCCCGAGGAGGCCGAGCAGGCGCGCAAGCGATATTTGCTGAGGCGTTTCTGGATCAGCGCCCGCCACTACTGGGGCAGCAGTGGCGACAGGCTCGCCTGGCCGTGCTCGATCGGTCTGCTGGTGATGATCTGCATGAATGTCGGTTTCCAATATGGGATCAATCGCTGGAACCGCGGGATCTTCGACGCCATCGAGCGGCACGATGCCGGCACCGTCTATTATCTGAGTGCCGTCTTCGTGCCGCTCGTGCTCGGAAGCGTCGCCCTTGTCACCGCACAAGTCTATGTCCGCATGATGATCCAGCGCCGCTGGCGCTCCTGGCTGACGGGGGCGGTGATCGCGCGCTGGCTCGCCAACGGCCGTTATTATCAGCTGAACCTGATCGGCGGCGATCACAAAAATCCCGAGGCGCGCATCTCGGAGGATTTGCGCATTGCCACCGAAGCGCCGGTCGATTTCATCGCCGGCGTCATTGCCGCATTTCTGTCGGCCTCGACCTTCATCGTCGTGCTGTGGACGATCGGCGGAGCGCTCGAGCTGCCGGTCGCAGGGGCGACCATCACCATTCCCGGCTTTCTCGTCGTCACTGCGGTTATCTATGCCGTGATCACCTCAACCGTGATCGCGATCATCGGCCGCCACTTCGTCCAGGTCTCCGAGGTCAAGAACCAGGTGGAGGCCGAGCTCCGCTACACGCTGACCCGCGTGCGCGAAAATGGCGAGAGCATCGCTCTTCTCGGCGGCGAGGAGGAGGAGCGCAGCGATCTCGACAAGACATTTTCCAACGTGCTCAGGCAATGGGCGCTGCTTGCGCGCCAGCACATGCGCACGACCTTCGTGTCGCACGGGTCGATGCTGATTGCGCCCGTCGTGCCGCTGCTGCTGTGCGCGCCGAAGTTTCTTGCCGGCGGCATGACGCTCGGCGAGGTCATGCAGGCCGCCTCCGCCTTCGCCATCGTTCAGCACGCCTTCGGCTGGCTGGTCGACAACTACCCGCGTCTTGCCGACTGGAACGCCTGTGCGCGGCGCATCGCCTCGCTGATGACGTCGCTCGACGGCCTCGAGCGCGCCGAACAGAACGATGCGCTGAGACGCATCAAGCACAGCCAAACCCAGGGCAATGCGATCCTCAATCTGAACGATCTCTCCGTGTCGCTCGACGACGGCACCGCCGTGGTCAAGGAGACCCATGTCGAGATCGTGCCGGGCGAGCGGGTGCTGGTGGCCGGAGAATCCGGCTCGGGCAAGAGCACGCTGGTGCGCGCCATCGCCGGTCTCTGGCCGTGGGGCCACGGCAGCGTCGATTTCCACGCCGACCGGCGCTTGTTCATGTTGCCGCAGCGACCCTATATCCCGTCCGGCACGCTTCGCCGCGCCGTCGCCTATCCCCGCGCCGCCGACAGCTGGACGCCGGAGGAAATCACCACGGCGTTGACCAAGGTGGGGTTGGATTATCTCAACGAGAAGATCGAGGAAGAGGCGCCATGGGATCAGATCCTGTCGGGCGGCGAAAAGCAGCGGCTCGCCTTTGCCCGGCTGCTGCTGCACAATCCCGATATCATCGTGCTCGACGAAGCCACCTCGGCGCTCGATGAGAAGAGCCAGGACAGCATGATGGAGATGGTGATCGACGAAATGCCGACGGTGACCATCATCAGCGTCGCCCACCGCGCCGAGCTCGAAGCCTTCCATAGCCGCAAGATCACCCTGGAACGGCGCGAGGGCGGCGCCAAGCTCGTCAGCGATATCGATCTCGGCCCGCGCAAGGGAAGGCGCAACCTGATCCTGCGTGTTCTCGACAGCCGCCGCTCGGCGCTGCCGTGAAGAACGCAGCGGTCAATGCGAGGCCGCTTCGCTGGCCACCGCCGGTTCTTCGCGTTTGTGGCCATAGCCGACCGGGATCAGCCAGGTGGTGAGGAAGGTCAGCACCGCGACGACGACCACGCCCCAGAAGCTCCAGCGCAGGGCCGCATTGAAGACGCCGCGGATGTCAGGATCGGCGGCGAGCGCCGAGAGCCCGGTCGGCTGGTTCAGCGCATTGTGCAGGGCCGCCGCCGTTTCGCCGCTCGCATGGTGGCCGATGCCGGCGTTGAGGATGGCG
Source organism: Rhizobium sp. M10 (assembly GCF_002531955.1). NCBI lineage: Bacteria > Pseudomonadati > Pseudomonadota > Alphaproteobacteria > Hyphomicrobiales > Rhizobiaceae > Rhizobium > Rhizobium sp. M10. The sequence goes on from NZ_NWTA01000009.1 coordinate 249,868, forward strand.
CCGAGCACGGTGGCGCCGAGCGTATTGCCGAGGCTGCGGGCGAAGATGATCGAGGCGGTGGCGCTGCCGCGCATCGACCATTCGACGCTGTCCTGCACCAGCACGATGCTGGTCAGGCTGATCAATCCCATGCCGAAGCCCATGAAGAAGGAGCCGGCGCCGGCCAGAACCGGCGAGCTTTCCGGTGTCAGGAACAGCAGGAAACAGGCGCCGAACGGAAACATCAGGCTGCCGACGCGCAACGTCCGGCGAATGCCGAAGGCCTTGTAGAAGCGGCCGGAAAGCATCACCGCCAAGGGCCAGCCGACGATGAGCATGGTGAGCGTGAAGCCGGCAACAACAGGCGAGCGGCCGAGCACACCCTGGACATAGATCGGCAGGATGGTGGAAAGCCCGATCAGCGCCATGCCGGCAAGCAGCGTCGCCGCATTGCTGGTGGCGATCAGCGGGCGGCTCCAGAGCGCGATCGAAATGATCGGCTCCGGCGCCCGTTTCTCCTGGGCGAGGAAGAGCAGCCCCGCGACGACGAAGACGGCGAAAAGCGACAGCAGGATTGAGGCGCCCGCATCGGTTTCCGTCAGCATGACGAGCAGGGCGACGATCGAGATCGAAAACAGCACCGACCCGAGGTAATCGATCCGCGCCTGCTTGTGCGCGACGTCCTCCTTCAGAAAGATCATGAAGGCGATGATCGAGACGATGCCGATCGGCAGGTTGATCCAGAAGATCCAGGCCCAGGAGATATTGTCGACGATGATGCCGCCGGCAAGCGGCCCGACGACCGCCGAGGTCGCCCAGACGGTCGCCATCGCGCCCTGCACCCGGCCGCGTTCCTCGAGTTTGAAGAGATCGCCGATGATCGTCATCGTCACCGGCTGGATGGCGCCTGCACCCAGCCCCTGCAGCAGCCGGAACAGCACCAGCGACATCATCGACCAGGCAAAGCCGCAGAGCGCCGAGCCGGCGAGGAAGATGATAATGCCGCCGATCAGCACCGGCTTGCGCCCGAAAATGTCGGAAAGCTTGCCGTAGATGACTGTTGTCGTCGACTGCGCCAGCAGGAAGGCGGAAAACACCCAGCTGTAATAGGAAAAGCCGCCGAGCTGGCCGACGATGCGCGGCATCGCGGTCGCCACGATCGTCGCCTCGATGGCAACCATGAAGGTCGCGACCATGATGGTCGCGACGACAAGCACGCGGTTCGAGCGATGCGCTGCATTCGACATGACGATCCTCTTCGGGTGCTCCGCGGACGCCGGAATAACGGCAGGCTGGCTGAGGTGTGGGGCGATGCGCCATATGCGGAGGGATGCAGTCGTTCTACGACCTGAAAGCCAGTCGGTAAAGCAATTCTCGCGGCAGCCGTCGTTTTTTGCGCGACGTCAGCCGAAATGAAGGCCCGGCGCGATCGCGGCCCGACCCTCATTCTATCGGAGGCGAGCGCCTGCCCACCTCACTGCTGGCATGCTTCGCTGAGTGAGCTGGTGCCGGCCGTGCAGCCCGGCACCTGCTGAAGATCCGGATTGACGCCCCCGGGATTGATTGTCCTGCGCCCGCTGTTGAGATCGACGCCGCCAGTTCCGGTGGTGCTGCCGGTCGTACCGGGGTCGGTACCGACAGAGCCGCTGCCGGCCGACCCCGTACCTGCGGATCCGGTACCGGCCGAACCCGTGCCCGAGCTCCCCGAGCCGCCAATAACGGGCGCCACCGAAAGCCGCCCACTGGAATTCGCACCGCCAGTCGTCTGCGCCAGCGCCGAGCCGGCAAGGCTCAGAGAAAGGAGGGATATTGCGATGAGTTTGCAGGACATGGTTTTCTCCATCCTTGTTGTCTCAAGGGGAGAACCAGTTCGGGAGCGGCAGGTTCCTGCCGGAATTGCAGGTTTTCGGCGACCGTCGAAGGTGCCAACTGACCGCAGATACCAGCAAGCACAGGCATCTTATGGGCTCGACCAAAGGCGATAGACAGTCATTCTGTCATTCGTCGTCCAGCATTTTAAACTTTCGCGCCGCTTGAGGGCAGAGCATCGTGAACTGCTTGATTAGCGGTGGCATGCCTGAGGCGCACGACACATCTGCATCCTCTGGTAATGGGAAAGTCACGCGCAGCGGTTCTCCGCCAGAAGGAACGAAGGACAAGGTGCCCTTGCGGCAATCGGCCGTGGAACGATAGGTGTCTTTACCATCTTCTTTCATATACATCGCCACGCACTGCTCAACGGTCAGTTTCCCGCCATGTGCGGTTGTCTCGCCTCCCGGGTCTCGTTCGCAGTATTCCTGGAAGTTGGCCTGATTGACGTTCCCTTCCAGGACCGCATTTCTCGAATCCGTGCCGGTCCTGCTGACCAGCGTTCCGTCCCATCCAGCACATGAAGCGAGAGGGAAATCTTCGGAATGCGCGGGGAAAACGGCAAAGGTGAAAAGCACGACACTCAGAAGCGATATCCGCATAAATCCTCCTACTTGCCAGCCCTCGCGAGCTCGATCGACATCATTCGCTCATGCGAAAAGGGGCCTGATAATCGTGAATGAAGAAGCCCACCACCGGTTGAAGCTTTGCCTATCGAGCGGCCATCGTCAACACGTGCAATTATGCTTATAATTTCCTCTCGGCTTTCCCGAATGGCTCAGAGGAGCTATGTTGATGGAGGTCGAAAATGATGAAGGCGAAGTCAGCGTTTACGGCGAAAGCTTGATACACCAGACTGCTCAGCGCCGAGAGCGTCGCAGAAAGGTCCGCACAAATGTCGCCATCGGCTGAGCACGACGGAGCAGCGTATGAAGAAGGCAACTACCCTCCGTACTTTGGCTCTTACAACGATCGTTGCTGTCGCGGACATGTTTGCGGGCTACATAGTCTATGGTGATATGGTAATTCGTGATCAAGGCGGAGCAATTCTATTCGCAATTATCTTGGCAGCCGCTGTTATGCTCGTAGTAATTCTATCGTTTATGACGTTCGCATCGTTTATGACTGAATTTTTTATCAATGCATCTGGTGCAAAGTTCTTCAAGGAGAAAACAGGCAGCCCTTTTCACTATCTTCTCTGGGATGAACTTAGGGAACGGATTGAACGCGCTTGAGGCTCAACTGGCACTTCATCGCCGATCAAATTGAGGTCACATCGGCTGCTTGAGCGCGTAAAAAGGTCAATGGGCCGTGATTGGACTCGGAGAGGTGAGATCGATGCAGATGGCCGGCGCAGTCCCCAGATCAAGGCTCCAACAGGCTGGTGGGACTATCGGTTTCATTGCGTGGGCTCTGTCATAATCCATTATTTGAACAGCCACTGGATATAGCAGCTCTCCTGCACCTTGATCGTAGCGCATGATTGTCTTGATGAATTTCCCTGAGGTCTTCGATATCCAGATTTCTATCGCGGCACTCCATTTGCCTCGGTGCCAGTATGCGGAATAGTGAAAAGCAAGACCTTCTTCGGTTTGCGAGTCCCCGAGCTGTTTACAAGACGTGAAGACTGGCAGCCCCGAACTTGCATCAAGTGGGGTACGAATAGGCAGCCGCCTATCTTCATCCCAGACGCCATTTTCCATTCTGGAATAGATGACATTGTCAATCGCTCGCACCTCCATGTAAGGCCTGAGATGACCATCTTCTTGCAACTCCGATAAGGTATAGCTGTAGCGCCCGCTATTATGCATGTTTTCGTATGCACGGTTGACGGCATAGCAGGATTTGTCCTCCCCATTGAAAGCCAGATGAGAAGAGCGACTATCTTCCGCGCCATAAACGGTTGCGATTTTGGTGAGAATTAAACAAAAAACGGCTGCAGCAATAACACGCATGGGGAACCTGCGAATGGAAGGACGGATAAAGTCTGAAGTTTTGGTCGCATTAATGTTGTGCAATTTTCTTGCTTAGCGATTCCATGAGATCTTGCGGCGTGACAGCGTTGTCAAGAAGGTTTTGATGCGCGGGTTCTCGCCTGTGCTGTCTCCGTAGTTTTGTTCAACAGAAAGGTGTTGGAGATGGGTGAGGGGTTTCGACTTCGCCTGCTTACCATCTTTGGCATGATGGTCGGGTTGTTCTCAACCACAGCAGTCTATGTTTTGACTCGGCCCTTCGGACTAACTCCGATCGTCCAGTGGCTGTTCATGCTGGTCGGTGCCCCAGCGCTCGCGCTTCTCATCCATATGAGCGTTGGTAGGTTATATTTCTCGGCGAAAGGCGAAGGGCCATACGGTCCGCCACCGCCCAAATCACGAATTCCCAAGTACCATGAGCCAAAGCGCATTTTCCCGTGGGTTCCTTACACAAACCTATTTACGGTCTTCATGACGTTCTGCATGTTGCTAATGGGTGGCATCCGCTAGGGAATGGGACAAGATATCCTTCCTCCGCGCCCCCTTAGTATTCCCACGCCTGACCAGCGGAGTATTTCCGTCTTGAGCTCGGCGACCTTTTCAACCATCTGCAGGTAGGTGGGGTCTTCGCGCTCGTCGAGCTCCGGAATGTCATCTTTCTCGCCCCACGCGCCGATCAGGGATCGGATGGATAAGCTCATCTTCGGCAAGTCCGCGGTCGACACCAGATAGAAACGAAATGCAGTCTTCGTCCCTCCGGCGCTTGTTGCAAAGATCCAACATGGAGACTGGACGCATGATGGGAAGCTGCGCGACCCCTCATATAAGGGCTACGGGATGAGCAGGCTGACGCGGTGGTTTATGAGTTGAATAAGAATTCCAGCCTTACGCAATCGAGGCGGCTTAGGCATTCGCTGCACGAAAGGAAAACAACGATGCTGCGAGCGCTTCTGAGTACACTTATGCGTGTCTGCTTAAAAGCAATTTTGCTTCTGGCAGCTATTGGTTTGAAACCAGCAGCCGCTACGCCTCCATGTCCTCCCCCGAACGAATTGCTGGCGAAGGCGAAGGTCGTAGTTGAGGCGCGCGTGAAGTCGCTTTCGATCGGAGAATCTGGTTTGCTGGCGGCGGAGCCCGACGTTCCGACCCGGATGATACGGATCGATTTGGAAATCACGCGGGTTATCAAAGGCAAATACCCACGCAAGGAAGCAACCGTGTACGGGGTCGCCTTTCCACCGGGCCCCTTTATGGAACTGGCCACGATGGCGTTGATCACCGGCCTCGGTGGTGACGACACGTTCGAATGGGAACTTTCACGGAGCGAACTAGGTCCTGGCTTGGAGCTCTATACGATGAACAACTGCAGCTATTACAAGTTTCGGGATGATTTATTTCGCCGCTAATCGTCACCAAAGTCAGCATGGGAGTATGTCCACCAGCGCCCCACAGCGCCTCATCCTGAGGTGCCCCGCTGGGGCCTCGAAGGGTGAGGCGGGTGCGCTGACAGCAGCCGGATGCAAGGAGCAACCTTTCGGCGTGTCCTTCGAGGCTTCGCCCTGCGGGCTGCGCACCTCAGGATGAGGTTCGTCGGAGGGTGCCGCACCAAAGCCAGGAGCGCGCAATCCGAGGCGTCTCGAATGGGATCGAGACCACCGTGCTTCGGCGCACATTATTTTTAGAAGATGTTGAAGTCTGAAAAAATGGTGCCGCTTACGTGACTCGAACACGTGACCCCATCATTACGAATGATGTGCTCTACCGACTGAGCTAAAGCGGCATTTGGCGGCCGAAGCGTGCGGCCTGCGATTTGCATGGCGCTGATACAGGCATTGTCCGAAGATTTCAAGCACCCTGTCATGCCTTTGGCAAAAAAGAGGGCAGGCTGTGGAAGACCGGCCTCAGAGCGCCAGCCGGGCGCGGGCGGCCCTGTATTCGGCCTCCAGCCGGTCGACGAGTTTGGCCACCGGCTCGACGGCCTTGACGGCGCCGATGCCCTGGCCGCTGCCCCATATGTCTTTCCAGGCCTTGGCGCCGCCGGTTGCCTGTTCGAAATCCATCTTCGAGGGGTCGGCGACGGGCAGGTTGTCGGGGTCCATGCCGGCGGCGACGATCGAGGGCTTGAGGTAGTTGCCGTGCACACCGGTGAAATAGTTGGAATAAACGATGTCGGCCGCAGCCCCCTCGACGATCGCCTGCTTGTAGGCGTCGGCAGCGCGCGCCTCTTGCGTGGCGATGAAGGGCGAGCCGATATAGGCCATATCGGCGCCCATCGCCTCTGCGGCGAGGATGGCGCCGCCGGTCGAAATCGCGCCGGCAAGCAGCAGCGGCCCGTCGAACCATTCGCGGATTTCCTGGACGAGCGCAAAGGGCGACAGCGTGCCGGCATGGCCGCCGGCGCCTGATGCCACCGCAATCAGCCCGTCGGCACCCTTGCGGATCGCCGAATGGGCGTGGCGGTTGTTGATGATGTCGTGCAGCACGATGCCGCCATAGGAATGCACGGCGGCATTGACCTCCGGCACGGCGCCGAGCGAGGAGATGACAACAGGCACCTTGTATTTGACGCAGAGCGAGAGATCATGCTCCAGCCGCTTGTTCGACATGTGGACGATCTGGTTGACGGCAAAGGGTGCCGCCGGTCGCTCCGGATGGGCGGCGTCGTGGCGGGCAAGCTCCTCGGTGATCTCGGCCAGCCATTCGTCGAGCTGGCTTTCCGGCCGGGCGTTCAATGCCGGAAAGGCGCCGACGACGCCCGCCTTGCATTGCGCCAAGGTGAGCGCCGGATGCGAAATGATGAAGAGCGGCGAGCCGATCACCGGCAGTCTGAGTTTGTCCTTGAGGATCGGGGGCAGGGCCATGGTTCACCGCTCGCATTGACGTTTACGAAAACGTCAATCTCATAACAGAGAAGAAAAGCCGATAAAAGAGCGGCTGCCATGCCTTCGTCGATTTCAGCCCGATATATCAGGCGGAGAGAACGATAGGTAAGGCCCGCACGCCGGTGAAAGCTGGCGAATATCGCCTGAGATCCACGGCGGGCGGGCCTGCAAGGCTTGCGGTTTGCCGCACTTGCCGCTACCGAATTTTGATGGAGAACGGCGGGGATTGCGGTCCGACGCCGGGTTCAAGGTGAAGGACTAGATGTGAGCGGATTAGAAACGGCCATCAGAACAGCGCTCGAAAATGCCGATCGCGACAATCCGGAAGTTCGAGCGAGGATCTACCAGTCGGCCCGCCAGGCGCTGGAAGCCGGCTTGCGCAAGCAGGATATTACCGATGCCGACGCCGTCGCCCACCACCGCCACCGTCTGGAAACCACGATTCATGCCATCGAAGGCGAGGAGCGCGACCGGCTCCACCCCCGCCAGCGGCCGCCCGAGGTGCCGGTGCCGCCGGTCGTCGAAATGCCGGCGCCGCCGGTTCATCGGGGCGACGTCACCGATATCGACAGCCTGATCGACAGCCCGGTGGCCGCGGGCGAGGCCCGCTCTCCCGAGGTGGTCATGCACCGCAGCGACGAGTCGAGCCTCGACAACGTCCACGCCGGCAATGCCGATCATCTCGCGGCCGCCCCGGCCGGCGAGGAGCGGCTGACCCGCGGCGAGCGTGCGACCAGCATGGATTTCCGCCCGGAGCGGGCGGCGGGCCGCCGCAAGCCGCGCAAGTTCTTTTCCCGGCTTCTCGTCTGGTGCGTGCTCTTTGCCTTCATCGGCATCGGCGCCTGGTGGGCCTATACGTCGGGCCTGCTGTTGACGGCGGCCGAACGCGACACCAGCGTCGCCAATCCGCCGGCGAGTACCCAGCCGGAGGATTTCACCGGCAATGACGACAGCGCCGGCGATGCCGCCACCCACACCGATCAGCCGGTGACCATCGATCCGCAGAACAGCTTTTCGGCCGATTGGATTCCGGTGTTCAAGCCTGAGGAGGCCGACAAGATCAAAAGCGGCCCGCGGGCCCGCATCGAAAACATCACCGAGAATGACGGTCCCGCCGTGCGCCTGATTTCCGAAAGCGGCGCGGCTGACGGCAATATCTCCTTCAGCGTTCCGGCCTCGGTGCTGCAGCAGCTTGCCGGCAAATCCTCGACCATCGCGCTGACGCTGCAATCGACCACCGACGAGCCGACGCAGGTGACGGTCGAATGCAATTTCCAGTCGCTCGGCAATTGCGCCCGCCACCGCTTCACGGTCACCCGCGAAAAGTCGGATGCGCTGCTGCAGGTGAAGTTCGACCGCTCGCTCGCCCCGAATTCGCCGGGCACGCTGACGATCAACAGCGATCTCGACGGCAAGGCGCGCGGCATCAACCTCTTCGCCATCCGCATCCTGCCGGGGCAGTGACCGGCGTCTTACAGCGCCGCGTCTGAAAAGACGCGCGGCGCTGTCCGGCAATTATGCAGCCGGGCGGCAGACGGCCTATTTCAGGAAGCCGGGGCCGGAGCCGATGATCTCTTCGTCGACCGCGCCGATCGCCGCCTTGTCCTTACCGTCATAGTCCATCCTGTTCAGCATGTGACGGATGAGCTGCAGACGCGCACGCCGCTTGTCATTGGCGCGGATGACGGTCCATGGCGCGAAATCCGTGTGGGTTTCCTTCAGCATCCGATCGCGCTTTTCGCTGTAATCGCCCCATTTCGTCAGCGCCGCGATGTCCATCGACGACAGCTTCCAGACCTTCAGCGGATCGTGCCTTCGGTCATGGAACCGCTTGATCTGCATCTCCCGGCCGATATCAAGGTAGAATTTGAAGAAGAAGATGCCCTCATGGGCGATGATCTTTTCGAGCTGCGGCGCCTGTTTGAGGAAGCCTTCATATTGCAGCGGCGTGCAGAAGCCCATGACCGGCTCGACGCCGGCGCGGTTGTACCAGGAGCGGTCGAACAGCACGAATTCGCCCGATGTCGGGAACTGCGCGACATAGCGCTGGAAATACCATTGTCCCTGTTCGCGTTCGGTCGGCTTGGCGAGGGCGACGACGCGCGCAAGGCGTGGGTTCATATGCGCCGAGGAAGCCGAGATCGCGCCGCCCTTGCCGGCCGCGTCCCGTCCCTCGAACAGCGCCATCACCCGCTTGCCTGATGCCTGCAGCCAGAACTGCACCTTGACGAGTTCCACCTGCAGCTTTTCCAGTTGCTCCAGATAGTCCTCCTCGTTGAGTTTCTTCTTGTAGGGAAATGCGCCGGATTCCAGCGCACGTTCCTCCACCCAGTCCGGCAGGACAGGATCATCGACGTCGAAGACGCGCTTCTTGCCGCGGATATCCAGTTCCACCGCCCTGCTTTCGACATCCTCGCCCATATGCTCCTCCTGCGCTGGTGGCCATCTTGCCGCAGGCGAACATATTTGCCATTGAAAATCAAATCTTTCGCGGGCCGCCGGCAATATTTCTCCAGGCTTGCGCTGCGGTCTTTCGCTTCGGGCGCGCCAGCCGAAAACTTCTGTCATGAATTGCCGCTATCAGGCAGAGTTCCAATATAAAGAAAAACGAATCGACGCCGCGAGGCCCACTTGCAAGACGAAATCCCGTGGAGAAAAAGCCTGTTGGCGCGCATCCGGCGCGAACGGCCGGTGCTGCTTGCGGCCATCCTCAGCGCCCTCATCGCTCTCGCCGCCGGCATGAACAAGTGGGTCGTGCTTGTTCTCCTGCTCGTGATGAGCTTGACCGCGCTGTTCAACGAGGCGCCGGTGCTCAAGCCGGAGCCGGGCGAGCCGGAGGAGACGGAGCCGGAAGCGCCGCCGAGCCGCCTGCCTGACATTTCCGCCACGCTTGCCGGCCTCGATATTCCCGTGATGGTGCTGTCGGAAGATGCCTCGGTGCTCTTCCAGAACCGCGCCGCCGAAAAGGCCTTCGGCGAAGTGGCGCTCGGCGCCCACATATCGGCCCGGCTGCGCTCGCCCGGTGTGCTCGACATGGTGCGCGAAACCATCGCCACCAATGCGCCGAACCAGATCGAGCATGCCGAGCGGCTGCCGTCCGAGCGGGTCTATATCGTCCGCAGCGCGCCCGTCGAGTTCAAGGCCGACGGCCAGCGCGAGCGGTTTTTCATCCTCTCCTTCCGCGATATATCGGAGGTTCGCCGCATCGACCGCATGCGCTCGGATTTCGTCGCCAATGCCAGCCACGAACTGCGCACGCCGCTCGCCTCGCTGCGCGGCTTCATCGAGACCATTCAGGGGCCGGCGAAGAACGATCAGAAGGCGCAGGCGCAGTTCCTGGGCATCATGTTCGATCAGACGACACGCATGAGCCGGCTGGTCGACGACCTCCTGTCGCTCTCGCGGCTGGAACTGAAATCGCATATCGCACCGGATGAGAAGGTCGATCTGGTGCCGCTGCTCGGCCATGTCCGCGACTCGCTGGTGCCGCTGGCCAGAGACGTCGGCGTCGATATCAACCTGCATCTGCCCGACGGCAAGGTCGAGGTGCTGGGAGATCGCGACGAGCTCGTCCAGGTCTTCGAGAACCTGATGGAAAATGCCTGCAAATACGGCCAGGAAGGCAAGGTCGTCGACGTCCGGCTGAAGAATGGCGCCGGCGGGCCCGTCGAGGTCAGCATCATCGACAAGGGGCCGGGCATCCCGGCCGAGCACGTGCCGCGTCTGACGGAACGCTTCTACCGCGTCAGCATCGAAGACAGCCGCTCGAAAAAAGGCACCGGCCTCGGCCTCGCCATCGTCAAACACATCCTCACCCGCCACCGGGCGCGGCTGATCGTCAAATCCGAAGTCGGCAAGGGCACCGATTTTACCGTGCGGTTCTGACGGGGAGAGGGGACGTGCCATACGAGACAGCTGAGTTAAGTCCCCTCTCACCGTAAAACGGGGAGAGGGTTAGGGTGAGGGGCAAATCACATGGAACGACTTTAATGAGGGGCCCCAAGCCAAAAACCACTGCCCGAGCGCGATCATTGCGTCAGTCCGATAACGATGCGGA